>DAOVUO010000126.1 GCA_030632545.1 Bacteroidales bacterium | reverse complement strand
AAGAAAAGCAGACGGTGCAATTATAAGAGACGGAAAAGCAATTGGAGTAATTGAGCTAAAATCAACAAAAACAAAAAACCTTGAAAGCATAAAAGAACAGGCATTTGGATATAAAAACAACCAGCCCGATTGTAAATATGTGATAACTTCAAACTTTCAAAGTCTGCGGTTTTATGTAGATAATGCGACTGAATACGAAGAATTTAATTTGTTCCAATTAAACAAGGAGCAATTTAAACTTTTGTATCTTCTTTTAAGCAAAGAAAGTATTTTCAGTGACTTACCAGAAAAATTAAAACAAGAAACAAAATTCCACGAAAACGATATTTCTGCCAAACTTTACGAAGATTACAAGCATTTTAAATACAAAATATTTGAAAATCTTGTAAAAAACAATCCTGAATACGATAAATTAAGCCTTTTTAAAAAATCGCAAAAACTTTTAGACCGTTTTTTATTCATTTTTTTTGCAGAAGACAGAGGATTAATTCCGCCAAATGCAGTAAGTAAAATTGTTGAACAATGGAAAAACTTTATTGAAGAAGACGAATATTTTACACTTTACAGCCGTTTTCAAAAATTATTTTCACATCTCGACAAAGGACATCAATACAAAAAATGGGGCGAAATTCCTGCATATAATGGTGGCCTTTTCCGAAACGACGAAATTTTAGACAATTCGGACGTGAAAATTGATGATGACATACTTGAAAAAGACAGCTTAAAATTATCGAAATATGATTTTAATACCGAAGTAGATGTAAATATTTTAGGTCATATTTTTGAGCATTCTCTAAACGAGATTGAAGAAATTACAGCCGAACTATCGGCAACAACGGAACATGCCACCTTGGCTATTAGCAAAAGAAAAAAAGACGGTATTTTTTACACTCCCAAATACATTACAAAATATATTGTTGAAAACTCTGTTGGAACACTTTGCAACGAGAAAAAAATAGAACTCAATCTAAATAATTTAAGTATAGACGGCACACATTATAAGATTATTAATGTAGGGAAAAAATCAGAAAAAAGAATATTTAAAGAAAATGGGAAAAAGCTCTTCAATACTCTAAATAATTACAAGGATTGGTTGATTTCCTTAAAAATCCTTGATCCTGCTTGTGGAAGTGGTGCTTTTTTAAACCAAACACTTGATTTTCTGATAAACGAACATAAACAAATAGATAATTTAATTGCAGAACTAGAAGGTAAATCCGAAGCTTTACGTTTACACGATACCGACAAAGCTATTCTTGAAAACAATATTTACGGTGTTGATATTAACGAAGAAAGTGTTGAAATAGCTAAACTTTCGCTTTGGTTACGCACTGCCCAACGAGGCAGAGCTTTATCCGATTTATCGGGTAATATTAAATGTGGAAATTCACTAATTAACGACCCCAATGTTGCAGGTGATAAAGCTTTTGACTGGCACAAAGAATTTCCGCATGTTTTTAATCCAGAAATTAAAGATAAAGTTTACCAATCATTTCCAGAAACCAAGCCAGACTATGTAAAATTAATAAAGGAAAAAAGCAAGGAAGCTATTGAGTTATCAAAAAAGGCTGTTGAAATTTCAAAACAAGTATATGAATATGCTGAAAAAATTCAGAAAGTAACTGAGCCGAATAATGTTTATGGAATAAACAAAGGAGGATTTGATGTGGTTCTGGGAAATCCTCCTTATGTTCGTTTGCAAAGCATAAAAGCAAATTACGAAAAAGAAAGTTATTTCTACGAAAATAATTACAAATCTGCAACTTCTAATTATGATATTTACGCTTTATTTATTGAGAAAAGTTTTCAACTCATTAATAATTCAGGAAAAGTAGACTTTATTCTCCCGCATAAATTTCTGATTTCTGAATTTGGTAAAGGTATTCGTGGGTATCTATCAGAAAATAAAGCAGTAGAACAACTAGTACATTTTGGTTCTGAAATGGTTTTTGCCGACGCTTCAACTTATACTTGTATTCTTACTCTTTCAAAAAACAACAAGAAACTATATTTTCAACACATTAGCCCACTTAAATTATCTGATTCCTTTAGTTTTGAGGAAATTTTAACTGAAAAATTATGTGAGAAGCAGTGGGTTTTAACAGATAAAAAAACAACGAGAGTATTAGAAAAATTAAAACAGCAGAAATATACACTTAAAAATATTTTCAATAGATTTGTTCAAGGGATTATCACGGGTAAAGACGCTGTTTTCTGTATTAAAGGTAGTTTAAAAGGTAATTATCTTGAATTAGTAGATAATAAAGGTAATACGCATTTTATTGAAAACCAAATAATAAAACCGCATTTGAGAGGTGGAGATATTGGTAGATTCAAAAGCTTAAACAACAAAGAATGGTTAATTTTTCCATATAAATTAGAAAATGATAAAGCTATTTTGTATACAGAAAGCGAGATGAAAAGTAATTTCCCTAACACATGGAAATATTTACAATGTTTTGAAGATATATTAAGAGATCGAGAACATAAAAAATTTAACAACGAAAACTGGCATCAATACAGTAGGAATCAGGCTATTACTACAATGTGCCAAACTAAAATAATAAGTCCTGAAATTTGTTTTGGTGGAAGTATGACTATTGATGAAAATAATTTTTATCATAATAGTAAATGCCACACATTGCTTTTGGCTGAGAATAGCAACTATTCTCTAAAATCAATATTGCCAATTCTAAACAGTAAAATATTTTGGTTTTTTGCTTCAAATACAGGGAATGTTTTGAGGGGTGGGTATGTTGGTATAAAACGAAAACTATTAGAAACTTTTCCAATTCCACAAGCACCACAAAACCAACAACCATTTGTAGAAAAGGCAGATTTAATGCTTTTATTAAACAAAAAAATGCAAATAAAGGCGGAAACATTCATAAAACGCGTAAAAGCCAATTTGGAAATTGATAAAATTACAAACAAACTGCAAAATTTCCATGATTTTGACTTTAAAAGCTTTGTTTTGGAACTCAAAAAGCAAAAAGTAAAGCTAAATCTAAACCAACAAGTCGCATGGGAAAGTTATTTTGACAATTACAAAACTGAAATAAACAACATACAAAACCAAATACATCAAACAGATAAAGAAATTGATAAAATGGTTTACAAACTATACGAATTAACAGACGAAGAAATTATAATTGTAGAAAACTCAGTAAACTAGATGCTCGCTTACGCATTCACAAAACTTTTTAAATCGCACAAATGAAAAATTATAGACTTATTCTGGGAATATTTGCACTTATATTCTTAGCACAATGCAATAATACACAACAAACCAACGACAAGTATACTCTAATCAAAAATGGTACAATTATTAATGCAGAATGGGATGGCACAACTGCCGACGATATTGAAAATAGTTTTATTCTACTAAAAAATGATAAAATAATAGAAGTAGGAACATTAGATAAGTCCCCTACTCTATCAGAAAACACACAAATAATTGATGCTACAGGAAAATTTATTGTTCCTGGTTTAATTGATGGTTTTGCAGTAATAAATAACCAAAACTACGCAAATGCATTTTTGCTTTCGGGTGTAACAAGTGTTATAGGTGTTGAATCGGCAAGAAGAGGAAAACTCTTTGAAACCGCAAATCCATCACCACAAATTTTCAAATTAGGCGAAGTTGGCGACACTATTCAAACAAAAGAAGAAATTAAGGCAGAATTTGAAAAATCAGCGGAAAATAATATCAGTATAATGCTTTTAATGTATAAACTTAGCCCCAAACTTTTGCAATATTCTGTTGATTTGGCAAAAAAATACAAAATTGGAACTATTGGCGAATTAGGTTTTTCGAGCTACAAACAAGGAATGGATTTAGGAGTACAAGCATTTGTTCATACAACCAGATATTCCTTAGATATTTCCTCTACTGAAATGGCAAATGCTGTGGCAAAAGAACCTTTCAGTAATGAATTAAACTCAGCAAAATGGAAATACTACCAGTTTTTATACTCTCTTAATGCTGAAGACAGTGCAGTAACAAATCATGCACAAAATTTGGGAAATGGAAATTCATATTTAATGCCCACTTTTAGTCTATTATATCTCGATCTACCTGAACATAACAATCCTTGGGAAGAAACTGTTGCACAATTAATTGATCCCAACGATATTAATAATCCTGCCAATAAAGAAACTGGAAACCATGATTATACAGAGGAAGTTCAAAAAAACTATACAAAAATGGCTCTAAAGCAAATTGAATTGGAAGAAAAATACTATCAAAATGGAGCAAAATATTTTGCTGGTAGTGCCTGTGATGTGTGGGGAACAATGCCTGGAATCTCACTTCATACCGAACTAGAATTGCTTAAAAGAATAGGTCTGAATAATAGGGAATTAATTTCATCGGCAACAAGTAATTTTGCAAATGCCTTTAATTGGAAAAAGGGAAAAATTAAGCCTGATTTTGATGCAGATATACTCATATTAAACGAAAATCCATTAAACAATATCGAAAATCTGAAAAAAATCCACACACTAATATTAAAAGGAGAAAAAATTAATTTATCAAACTTATTAAAAAACTAAAATGACAAAATTTGGCCGTAGAAATTTTATAAAAACAGGAATTTTATCTGCTTTAAGTTTACCATTATACAGTTTTACTTCAGCAAATAAAAGCAATATTAATAATTACAAAAACGCAAGCGTAAAATTCACTCGTGATGGATTAGATTTAAATCCTGCGGAATATTCAGCCTTACTAGCAAAACTAACATCAGAAAAAAATATAATTGCAGACAATTACAGCAGAGGTGGCATAGTAGAAGAGCTAGAAAACAAAATGGCCAATTTATTAGGCATGGAAAGTGCTGTTTTTATGCCAACAGGAACATTGGCTAATCAGATTGCAATTAGAAAGTTAGCAGGAAACAATAAAAAAGTTATTGTTCAAGCAGAGAGTCATATTTATAATGATTCTGGCGATTGCGCACAAAACCTAAGTAGCTTAAATTTAATACCTTTAGCTAAAGGAAAAACTAATTTTACTTTAAAAGATGTAAAGGAAGCGGTTCTAAGAGCAAAAAACGGAAGAGTAAAAACAAATGTGGGAGTAATAGTGATAGAATCACCAGTTAGGAGAACTGATAATGCCATGTTTGATTACGAGGAAATGAAAAAAATTAGCGAATTTGCACGACAAAACAATATAAAAATGCACTTGGATGGTGCTCGTATTTTTAATGCTGTTGCTCATAGCGGTATTCCTGCAAATGAATATACTAAGCTGTTTGACACTGTTTATGTTTCTATGTACAAAGATTTTAATGCAGCATCGGGAGCAATTTTAGCAGGAACAAGCGATTTTTGCAAAGATTTATACCACACACGTAGAATGTTTGGCGGTGGCTCGCCTCAAGTATGGCCATTTGCAGTGGTTGCATTACATTATTCGGATACATTTTTGCCAGAATACAATAAGGCAATGAAACAATTCGATAAATTTGAGCAGCTTATTTCAAAGGAAAGCAAATTAAGAATTGAGAAAATTACAAATGGAACAAATGTTTTTAAATTTTATGTTGAAACAAAAGATATCGAACTATTTAGAAAGCGTTTACTTGATGAAGGAATTATTCTGCCAAGGGCAAGTTCAGAAAATATGTTCAAACTAAAAATCAATACTACATTAAACGAAATAACTCCCAAATTGCTTGTAGAAAAATTTAAAAACTCAATTTAAAAGCAAATTATTATTTAGACTAATTATTAATTTAAACTAAATAATTCACACAAATAGGATGGAATTACCAATAGCCTAATGATTATTGGCAATTTAGCAAAAAAAAATAGCGCATATAAATTGTTGATAAAGGATAAAATTTCATCGAAAAACAATAATATTTAGTTATTTTTCTTATCTTGCTCGCCTTAAATATATTTACATTTTAATAAAAACTTTAAAAATTATTGAACATGAAAAAATTAATGAAATTTGGAAGTATTATAATGATGGTAGCGATGTTTGCCACATTTTTTACTAGTTGCGAAGATGAAATACTGCCTATTGCAAACTTTACAGTTAGCAGTGACAACATTATTCAATACGACGAAGTTACTTTTGCAAGCACATCTACAGATGCAGTTTCTTATTCTTGGATAGTGAATAGCGAAGAACTATCTACAGAAAGTACATGCACAGTAACCTTTTTAACTGCTGGTACTGTAACTGTTCAACTTACAGTAACAAACGAAGATGGCGATGATGTAATGGAACAAACAATTACTGTAACTGCACCTGATAACCATTACATGTTAGATGATGTAAAATTTGCCGTTTCTACTGAATTCTTTTGGTATACAGCGATGAGTTCTACATACTTAAGATTATTATCTGACCCGATTGACGGACAAGATAACCCTGACTTAATTAAACTATATCCAAATATGGGTTTAGGTGAATTACCAGGAACTTACACTTGGGATAATGTTGATAAATTAGAAGGAACCTATACTTATGGCTATACAGCAAATTATGCTGGAATGAGCTATGACTGGACTGCACTTAGTGTAGATGGTTCATCAGATTTAGAAATCGTAGAAGTAGATACAGATGTGTATAAAATTACAGGTACTATGATTCTTTCTTGTGGAAATTATAATGCTGATTGGACTGCTTTTGTTGAAGAAAGCCAAAAAGCTTTAACTATTAGCTACATCGGCGGTATTACACCTGCTGGCAAATAATATATTTTTTACTGTATAGTAAAACAGTTAAAAAAAATCAATTAAAACCTGTGAGGATATTCTCACAGGTTTTTTTTATGTAAAAAAATAAGGAATTTGTTAAAACACAAAATATTTTAGTGGATAAGCTCTCATTAAGCTCAGTTATACCGATTAATAATACATCGGCATTGTTTACTTCCGTATTATCATGGATTTTCACGGTTATTAATATACCGTAATTTTAAGTATAAGTTGCAACCTGAAATATTATTTTTTTGTTATCGATGGGTGAAAATTTATAATTTTTATGGAGTTCCTTTTTTTTTT
>DAOVUO010000311.1 GCA_030632545.1 Bacteroidales bacterium | reverse complement strand
GCTATAATAAATATCCCTTTTTCGTGGCAAAGCACATTTTCTATCGAGGAAAAGTATGGCTTTAACAAAACAACTAAAAAAATATTTGTTTTGGATACAATAAAATCATTGTTTTTGACGGTAATTATTGGAGGTTTGATAATATATTTGCTGTCGTTGCTTTTTTATCAATTTCAAGCAAATTTCTGGCTTTATGCTTGGGCGGCAATAACTTTTTTTTCAATATTTATGGCTATTTTCTACAGCAATTTGATAGTTCCGCTGTTTAATAAGCAAAAGCCTTTAGAAAAAGGGGAATTACGTGATGCAATACAATCATTGAGCAAAAAAGTTGGGTTTAAACTTAACAATATATATGTAATTGATGGCTCTAAACGCTCTACAAAAGCAAATGCATATTTTGCAGGATTTGGTCCAAAAAAACGTATTGTGCTTTACGATACTTTAATAAATGACTTATCAACTGAAGAAATTGTAGCAGTTTTAGCGCATGAAATTGGTCATTATAAGCATAAGCATGTTTTAAAATCAATGATTATTTCAATTTTTTATACTGGTTTAATGCTCTATATATTCTCAATTTTTGCGAGTAAACCAGTATTTTCGGAAGCATTGGGGGTAAATCAAATAAGTTTGCACATTGCTATTATAAGTTTTGGTATATTATACAGTCCAATATCAATGTTGATAGGGATTATAATGAATATATCTTCACGTAAAAATGAGTATGAAGCAGATAATTTTGCAAAAAATAATTATGAAGCGATACATTTAATAAGTGCGCTTAAAAAACTTTCGCAGAATAGTTTAAGTAATCTTACCCCACATCGTGCAAATGTTTTTATAAACTATTCTCATCCAACACTTTATCAACGTATAAAAGCACTTTCAGATGAAAGATAAATTAAAAGTTAGTTTTATACAGAGTTATATAGATTGGCAAGATGTGGAGGCGAATATAACACGATTTTCTAAAATTATTAATAGAATTAATGATTCGGATTTAGTTATTTTACCTGAAATGTTTAATACCGGATTTAGCATGAATCCAAGTGAAACTGCTGAATTAATGAGTGGTAAGACAATTAGCTGGATGATTGAATCTGCAAAAAATAATAATATTGCTTTAATTGCTAGTCTTGCAATTTTTGAAAATAATAAATATTACAATCGCTTGCTTTTTGTTTTTCCTCATGGAAAAATTGAATATTATGATAAAAAGCATTTGTTTATATTATCAGATGAGCATAAGAATTTTGAATCAGGAGATGAAGTGATTACGATAGATTATTTAGGGTGGAAGATTAAGCCACTTATTTGTTATGATTTACGTTTTCCTGTTTGGGCTCGAAATACCGAGGGATATGATTTACTTGTTTATATAGCTAATTGGCCAACACCAAGGCGAGAACAATGGCTGGCATTACTTAAGGCGAGAGCTATCGAAAATCAGAGTTTTACGATTGGGGTAAATCGTATTGGTACAGATGGCAATAATTACCATTATTCTGGTGACTCAATTGCCTATAATTCAATTGGTGGAATTATGCTTAAAGCTGATAATAAAGAGGATGTTATGACTGTAAACTTACAAAAAGCTGAATTAGTAAAAAATAGGGAGTATTTTCCAGTATTAAACGATAAGGACAATTTCAAATTTGTATAATGGAAAAAAGCCCGACGTTTCGGGCTTAAATTCTTGTTGCTACCATGAAAGAACTTGTTGCTGCTGAGATAAAACAAATAGTATGCCATTGTTTAACAACATTTAAGATATTGACTTAAATTTATTTGTTTTTCATTGACTTAAAGCAGTAAAAAATGTATTTTTGTAGATAGCTAAAAAACAACGAAATATTTATATATAATTATGACACTATTAGAACGTATTAAAGACAGTGCAAAACAACACAATAAACATATTGTGTTACCAGAAGGTGAAGAACCTAGAACACTTGAGGCAGCCAATATTATTTTAGGCGAAAATTTAGCCCAAATTAGTTTAATTGGTAATCCTGATAAAATAAGAGATGAAGCTAAAAATAAAGGTTTTGATAATGTTTTGACTAAAGCCAATATTATAAATCCTTTAAACCATGAGAAGAAAAATGCTTATGCCGATTTAATGGTAGAAATTCGTAAATCAAAGGGATTAACAAACAGAGAGGCATTAGAATTAATTGAGAATCCTTTGTTTTTAGCAGTTTTAATGATTAAAGCAGGTGATGCAGATGGCGAGGTTGCTGGGGCGATGAATGCAACAGGAAATGTTTTGCGTCCTGCATTCCAGTACGTTAAAACAGCACCTGGTATTTCTGTTGTTTCTGGTGCATTTATAATGCTTTTAAAAGATAAGCAATTTGGCGAAGATGGAATTATGGTTTTTGCAGATTGTGCAGTTCATCCTAATCCAACGGCAAAGGAATTAGCGGAGATAGCTGTGGCAACAGGAAAAACAACTCGTGCAATTGCAGGCTTCGAGCCAAAAATTGCGATGTTAAGCTTTTCAACAAAGGGTAGTGCAAGCCATATTATGGTTGATAAAGTAGTTGAAGCTACAAAAATAGCACAAGAAATGGCACCAGATATGCAAATCGAAGGTGAGCTTCAAGCTGATGCTGCTATAATAGAAGCTATTGGTCAGAAAAAAGCACCAGGCAGTGCTATTGCCGGAAAAGCAAATGTTTTAGTTTTTCCAACGCTCGAAACTGGCAATATAGCCTATAAATTAGTACAGCGTATGGCAAATGCCGAAGCAATTGGTCCCGTTTTGCAAGGTATGGCTGCACCAATTAACGATTTATCAAGAGGATGTTCTGTTAGCGATATAGTTAATTTAGTGGCTATTACAGCAAATCAGGCAGCCAGAATGTAATTAAAAAATTAGACAATATTATTATGTCAGAATTAATAGAAAATTTAGAGGAATATGCTTTAAGTGCTGATGCTAAGCCTAAAGCAATGTTCTCGCAAGTCGGTGTTGTTGGTTGTGGCTCTACAGGACAACGAATTACGCTTATGATTGCTACTAAAGGGATTGAAGTTGTATTTCTTGAGGTTTCAAAAAGTAAAATTAAGGAAGCCAGAGAAGAACTTGAAGAGCTTCTTAATCGTAGAATTGAGCATTGGGGAATGACTGATAGTGAAAAACGTAGCACATTGAGTCGTATTAAAGGTACAGTAACTTATGCCGATTTTAAAAATTGCGATTTAGTTATTGAATCTATTCTGTCGAAGCAGAGAGAGTTTGCGGTAGAAATAAGAAAGGATATTTTTAAACGTATTGAAGATAATGTTAGTCCAGATGCAATAATAGCAACTAATTCTACAAATAGTATTATTACTGAACTTTCTGCGCATTTAGAGCATCCTAATCGTTGTATTTCCTTACATTTTTCCACTACTGCACCAGAAGCGTCTGTTGTGGAGGTAGTTAGAGCATTTCATACGGATAGAAGTATTTGTGATAAAGTGCAAGTTTTTACAAGTTTAATTGGAAAAAAATCAATTCCTGTTGCTGAAAGTGCTGGATTAATAACTGTTCGCTTATTTGTTGGTTTAATAAGTCAGGCCTGTGATGTATGGATGGAGGGTGTTAGCACAATTGAGGAAATTGATTTGGCGATGAAAAATGGCCTAGGTTCACCTTTAGGTCCATTTGAGTTTGCTGATAAAGCCGGAATTGATCGTTTAGAACGATGGATGGAAAATCTATTTAATGAATTTGGAGAACAGCAATTTAAAGCTCCACCAATTATAAAAAGGCTTGTGCGAGCTGGCCATTCTGGACGAAAATCAGGAATGGGGTTTTATCAATATGATGAAAAAGAGCGAAAAATTGGGGTAAATCCAAATATTCGAAATAGAGCTGATAAGAATAAATAAGAATAAAGATATTAAGTAATGAATATATTAGTTTTAAACTGCGGTAGCTCATCTATAAAGTATCAATTTTTTAATATGACAAGCGAACAGGTGTTGGCTAAGGGAGTAGTAGAAAAAGTTGGACTAAAAGGCTCATTTGTAAAGCATACTAAAAAGGATGGAACAAAAGTAAAATTTGAAGGAGTAATTTTAGATCATCAGGATGGTATAGAATATGTGCTCGGGATTTTATCTAGCAACAAGCATGGTATTATTAAAAATCTGAACGAAATTGAAGCTGTTGGACATAGGGTTACACATGGAGGTGAAAAATTTACGAAAAGTGCTTTTATTACAGATGAAGTAATTAAAGATATAGAAGGTGTAAGCGACTTAGCACCTTTGCATAACCCAGCTAACCTTAAAGGAATATATGCTATGAAGGCATTATTACCAGGAATTAATCAGGTAGCAGTTTTT
>DAOVUO010000023.1 GCA_030632545.1 Bacteroidales bacterium | reverse complement strand
GAGCATGACTTATTCGTCCAGTTTTAACACTTTGTAAAAGTCGCTCTATTATTTGTTCTTGTCCTATTATGTCTTTAAACTGCATATAAATCGCCTAAGTTCACAAAAATAAAAACAATTGCACAATTTTATCAATTTTATTTAAAATTTTCATAGTATGATACCTGCCCATTAGCTTGTTACGAAATTTTATTTTCGTTTACATGATAAAGGGTCGGCATAAATGAAGTTTACAGGTATTTTTTGTTCACAATCGGAACGAAACTCAAGAATATTTATTTTAATTGAAAAGAGGCACTGCTTACTCTTTCATTATCAATAAAAATATCCACATTATAATTACCACCAGTAAGAGGAGGGTTTACATGCTTGTAAAAGATACAAATATTTTTATCTTTTCCGTCGAAATCAAACTCTCTGTACGCTGTATATACAATATTGTCGCCTTTATAAAGGAAAAGGTCTTCGGAGCTTTCGTATAGTACTGATTTATCTGGCATAGAAATTCGTATATATGCAGTATGATTTCCTTTTTTGGCGAGCTTATTTTCTCTTATATCAATACAAGTTTTAAATTTTTCAATTCGTTCAACATTATCTGTTTCTTTATCTCTTTTGTTTAGCCCACTTATAAAAATTCCTTTAACCAATAATTGTTCTGCTTCGGCAACTCTACCTGTTAAACTATCAGTTACTAAAAGTAAAATATTTTTTTCTTCTTGTACACTTTCGTACTGACTTTTAACTTCCTTGTTTTCTGCTATAAGCGATTTATTCATAGTATTTAAAGAGTCTATCTGTACAATATAGCTTCGCATTATATTACGTAAGGTTTCTGTTTCTTTTTTATATTGTTCTATTGCTTGTTTGTTTGAATACTTAACATTTTTTATATTCTTCAGTAGGTTTTTTATTTTTTTTTGTTCAATAGCTAGTTGAACGTTTAGGCTATCACTATTTGTTTTAAGATCATCGTATTGAAAAAGCATTTTTTCCAGATCCGAAGTTACTTGAGTTTTCTCACTATCTGTTTTTTCTAGTTCTGAGAGTAATTCGCTACTATGCTTTTTTTCTTGGAAAAAGAAAAAGGCTAAGGCGATAAGTCCGATAGCCAAAATTAGAGATGTTATTTTATAAATAGTTGAACTGTTCATAGTTAATTTATTTTAGACATCAAAATTAAATAAAAAACCGGAATTGATAAGCCAACTCCGGTTTTTTTAATTATTAAAATAGATTATAAGCTTTCAAATTCAAGTTCATCTGCTTTATCCTGTACTAATAGTCCCAAACAACCTTTTTTAATTATACCATCTTCTAATTCTTTAATATCAATTAAAATTTCTAAATTCATAGCATTAGCTGGTTTAAATTCGAAGAAAGGATATGTTAGTCTGCCGTTGTAGTAACCAGGTTTTAAAACTGCATCAAATACAATACCCGAAATAGCTTTATAATCTGGCAAATCTTCTGTTGTACTAGTTGTATTACTTGAGGAGGAACTACTACTAGTATTTTCTTCTTCTCCATATCCGTAGTCTTCTTCGCCATAATCGTCGTTTCCATAGTCATCGTAGCCATTGTATTCACCTTCGGAATTAAATTCATCTTCAAGAGGAGCTTCTGGCACTTCACCTGGTAAATACATTATTTGCAGAGCTGAGTTTTGATCAGTAATTGTAAATTCCATGTTATTATTTAAGCCACTTGAAGCATAAAATGCAAAACGATATATTTTGCCTTTATTTAAAGTAAAAATGAATTTATACTTTTTCCCAGTTTTAACTGCACCACTTTTCGACATTGAGTTGAAGGAGTATCCGAAGTGCAGAGATTGACCGTTTACAAACTCGGCACAGTTTTGAGCATTTGTGTTAGCTGTAAATAAGAGAAATACAGCTATAATTAAACTTTTAGACACTATCTTGATCATTGTTTTTGATTTTTAGACGTTAGTATTTCCAGTTATTTTGTTTCTAACCTCAGCAATTTTTTGCTTTAATTGGTTAAATTGTTCTTTTGTAATATGAAGCTTACTTTTAGAGCCTACAATTACAACGTTACCTTCTTGATTTTGTTTTGTTGATGTTTCTGCATTAACAACTTTAAGTTGAGCATAAATTTTTCCAATTTCTTTAAAATCATCAATTGTTTCTTTAATAGCAGGGTCTTCCTGAAATTGTTCTAAAGAAAGCATTAAGTTCTCAAAAGTAAGTTTTTGGTCAGCAATATGCTGCACTGTTGCTGAGTTTTCGTCATATTCAGGAATAATGTGTATTACAACATAAAGTGTTTCAATCCAGCCTCCAGCCGTAAGCAGGCTTAGTGTTTGATTTCTATCACTTTTCTGCAAATAATTTACAATTTGATAATATGTTGCATTTGTTACATTAACAAGTGTATCGGCATTTTCGAAAATATTTTTTATTCTTTTGTTCATATCTTCGTTAAAAACAGCCGAAATTTCAATGTCTTCAGCTAAGCGTTTAACTATATTAATGTAGTCTACTGAGCCTTGAAATTGGTGAAATGATGCAGTATAAGCTAAATCAGCTGCATAAACGCCAAAATTAAGTTCTTTACTTTTTCTATCAATGTAATTATCCGCATTGGCAGAGGGGTTTAACAATTCTGGTTGATATTTCAATTCTTTATCATTTAAGAATGAGAACATCTCGTCGGGCGAAGGAATTCTGTAAAAAGTTTCTTCCGATGAAGCTTCTTCAAATTCATCAAATTCAACAGATTCCTGTTTATCAGTAGTATTTTCTGCTTTATTACAGCTTGTAAAAGTCCATGCAGCAGTAAGCGTAAATACTAGAATTAGGGCAAACTTTTTCATATGATTAATTTTTGTAGTTAAACTAAAGGGTTTTTATATGCAAAAAATATACAAAAAATTATCCATTATTAGAATTTTTCTGATTTTTTTCTAAAGTTTTAATTTTTATATTTGCTTTTTCAAGTTGTCGTTGATAATCTTTTTCTTTTTCAGTCCAATCATTTTGCAGATTCATCATTTCTTCTAAATTTTGCGACATAATTTGTTCTTGTTTTTTCATTTCCATTGTTTGCTCGTGGAGTAAAACTTCGTGTTTTTTTGTTTCTGTTACATCAAACATAATAATAAGAATCTCTATTATTTTTCCTTCTTGATTTTTTATAGGATTCCAAAATTCGTAAACAAATATTTCTTCATCTTTTAGCGAATTATAACTGTTTTCGCCTCTCATTTGGTTTCCATTCAAAATCATTTGAATGCTCTCTTTTAGAGCACTTGCGGCTGCATCTGATTTTCTTTTTTTGAGTTGGATTAATGATTTTATTTTATTATTATCGGATGAAAGATCAAATAGGTTAGTGGCATTTTTGTTAAATTCAATTATTTCACCATTTAAAGATAGGCGAATTGTATTTATTGCACTATTTACAGCTTTGGAAAATTCAACAAATTCATTTTCTTGTTTGATGTAATCGTTGTGGTATTGCTCTCTTTCGGTGATTATATTTTTAAGATTTTCTTCACGAGTTTGAATTTTTTCTGTTTGTAATTGCGACTGCTCAAGAAGTCTAATTGTTTTTAGATTGTTTTGTGCATTTGATAAACTTATGGCAATATTTGCGCCTACACGTTCAATTAATTCAATTTCTTTGTTTGATAATTCATTAAAAGAGGCCAATTCAATTACGCCTAATAAATTATTTTCCATTATCAATGGGTGTAGTAAAATACTTTTTGGTGTTGCATTTCCTAATCCTGAGTCTACTTGGTAATATTCTTCGGGTACTTTTGTTAGTAAAATATTGTGTTTTTCTAATGCACATGCTCCTACAAGGGTTTCGCCTAATTTTACTTTTCTTTCAATAAATCTTTTACGGCCATAAGCGTATGTAGCAACAAGATTAAGATAATCTTTATTTGCATCATTATCATATATAAAAATTCCTCCTTGTACTGCATCAATGTAGCCTACAATTTTAGAAATGATTTGTTCGGATAAAAGTATAATATTATCATTATTAAGCTTGAATACTTCACTAATCTCTACCACTCCTTTACTAATCCAATTTTGCACTTCATCAATTTCACGTCTTTTGCTTTCTTCCCTTTTTATTGAAATAAGGTTCTCTAATAGCTCCGAAAAACTTTGCTTTAAGAGAGATTTGTCGAGCATTTCTTCATTTATTTCATTTTCATTTCCAAGGGAAATTAGACGAACAATATTATTCGTATTCTGAAATTTGTGGAATAAAACTTTGAGATTACTTATAATTTTTTCTGGTAAAGTAGCGGATTTAATAATAATATTTTCTCTAAATTTATCTGTAAGAGCTTCATCGGTAATTTTTTTAATAAATTCAAGTGGTACATATATTCTATAGTAAATGTACAAAAATATTGAGCCACTAATTAGCAATATGATAAAAATAGAGGTTAAATTTATTCTAATTATTTTAATATATGTTTTTTGGTTTTGGTCTTCTAAAGATATTCTATATTTTGAAATAAGATTTAAAATTCGAGTGTGATAATCAGAGAGTTTAACCAAATTGTATGTAAATTCTGAAGGGAATTCTATTTTTGTTTTATTATTTAAAAAACTGGTAGTAGTAACTATTTCATCTCTCAACTGTTGCAGCATTTTTGCTTGATTGTTTAGTCGTTTTAAATTGAGATTTAAAGAATCTATAATATCTACCTCTGCTTTTGTTAGTTGGAAAGGCTCAATATTATCAAACATGTCGTTAATTTTTGCTCCCGTATTTAAAATACGCATATATTTGATAATAAGAAGATTACTTTGAGACACTTTGCTGCTAACTGCGTTTGGACTAAACAATATTTTATCTGCCCAGAAGTAAACTTCGTTATGTTTATTAGCAATTTTTTCTATCAGAAAAATAATATTATTATTTCTTTTAATTGATTTGTTATTAACTTGATTAATACTTATTTGTATTGATAAAATAATAATAATGCTAATTAGAAAGCCTAAAAAAATCGGTATAATTTTCTGTTGTTTTTTCATATTTATACTCACTTTTTTTTAGTTAATAAAATCAATAATATTTTTGTCTTCATTTAAAAAGTGTTCTATTACTAATTTTTTAATTACATCAAAATAAGTATAGATAGAATCTATTTCATCTTTTTTTATTAACGTCTTATATTCCAGAAGTTTTATTGTTATTTTTTTATGGAATTTTTTATGCTCTCTTGTTTTTTCAAATCCATTTCCTTCTATTAACTCTTCTTCGAATTTAAAATAATCTTTAAATTGCTTAATTAAACTATTAAATGCATCAACACTTTGCGACATTTGGTCATTGTTCATTAAGCCATACGCAGTATTTAATTTTTTTAGTATTTCTTTTCGTAAAGGATCTAGTTTTGTAGAGTTTAGTAGCAGTTCCTTTTCTTTATCTATAATTTTTTCGCCAAAATCATTTAAACTAGGAATCTCAATATTATTTTCTTTAAATATTTTACTTAGTTCAGATATGTAGTTTTCGTATTTTAATTCTTGTCGTACACTTGTTTTTTTAAGTGTTGAAATTTGAATTTGAGCATTGTCAAGTACACTAAGGTCTTTTATAATACCGGTAAAATATATATTGTTATCAAAACTTGTATCTATCACTTCTAAGTAAACTGCTTTAGTTTGATTACCCTTGGTAAGAATATCTACTCTTCTTCCTTTTCCAATCATTTTTTTCAGACCAGTTTCAAGGTATTTGCTTAAATATTCATCGTGTTCGATACTGTGCGGCTCTGGCATTAGTTTATTTATTTTCTCTCCTATTAATTCTTCTTTAGTGTAGTTCCAAACTTTTTCAGCAGATGGGTTTACATACGTAATATAACCTTGGCCATTAATTATAATAACTCCGTCTAAGGTTCTTTCAAAAATTGCTGATTGAAGTTTTTGTTGTTGTTCAATATTGTTTAAGGCTTTCTTATAATTTTCTGTTGCTTCGCCAATTTTAAATTTAAGAGTTGAGTCTTTTTCATTTAAATTTTCATTTTTTTCTTCAATTTCTTTTAATGTGTTTTTAAGTTCTTGCTCACGCAATAATGCTTGTTCTTGTGCTGATTGAAGTTCACGAATAATTTGTTGTCGTTCGCTTTGTTCTTTTCCTAATTCTTCTGTCTGATTTCTAGATTGTTCTAGTAGGAATGAAGTTTGTTCGTTAACTTTTATTGATGAAATTGAGGCAGCAATACTCTCTGCTATTTTTTCAATAAATTCTATTTCAAAATCTTTAAAAATATTAAATGAGGCAATTTCTAAAACACCTAAAATATTATCGTTAATAATCATTGGAACTACAAGTAGGCATTGTGGTTCTGTTCCTCCTAGCCCCGAACGAATTTCTAAATAATCTTCAGGAAGTTTTGTCAGTAGTATTTTTTTACCTTCAATTGCTACTGTTCCAATCAAGCCTTCACCTTTGACTATTTTTCGTTTAAAATATTTTTTACGGTTGTAGGCATAGCTTGTAACTAAGTCAAGATTAAAGCTTTGCTTGTTGGTTTCGCTATTTATTTTTACAAAAAAACCACCTTGCATCGCACCAATATATTTTATTAATTCACCTAAAACATTCTCTGCTAATATTTGTAGGTTTTGATTATGTAAGCGCAATAATGTATTAAATTTAGCTATACCATCATTTATCCATGAATATTTTTTATCAAAAGATTTACGTTCCTCTGATTCTTTTATTTGGTTTACTAAATTATCTTTTATTTTAATTAAGTTTCTGCTTAATTCATCATCATCGCTAAGTGGTGCGTATTCGTTTATTAAATTTTGCTCAACAATATTCTGAGATAAGGTATTTATTTTTTTGATATTGTTTAATGCATCTTTTAAATCATTTTGAACAGTCCCAAGTTCGTCAATAGCCTTAGTTCTAGGTATGTAAACGTTTAAATTCCCCCTAGCAAGCTCTTTTATTGCTTTTGAAATAATTTCAATAGGAACATTAATTTTACCTATTATCCAAAGTGTGAGAATAAAAGAAAATATAATACCTAGAAAAATTATAAATCCAGAATGGTTAATAATAGTTTGAGCATTTTTTACAATAAATTTCCGCTCCATACTAATGATTTTATAAAGAGTTTTTTCATTTTTTGTTAGTATGGTGATTAAACTTTGATAACCAATGTTTACAGTCCTTTTTAATTCAAGAAGTTCATCATTAATTTCGTTAATTTTTATTTGAATATCTGCTTCATTTGTTTCAGCTTCCATACTAAAATTATAGTTTTCATAGTCAATCTCAGATAAAACTTCAATTTCATCTAAATCATTTATTGCTGAATCAAGGTTTATAGAGTCTTCTAAAAAGACAAGGTCATCTTCGTTAATGGCATCATCTTCAGCATTAAACTTTTCTGATATTTGTGGTAATAGCTTATATCTTCTTTTTACTAGACTTAAGCTTGAATCCATATTTATAACAACAAGACTATCGTATTGTTGTCTTATTTTGTCTATTGATTCATTAATTTCTTGCCATTCTCTTTTAAAATTTATAATATCTTGAGTAACAACAGAAGTTGAAATAAGGTTATAATTACGCTTAAAGATAAGATTATATTGTTGCCATTTTTGACTATGTGAAATGATTTTTGTAGTATCAGTGCTTTCCGAAATTTCAGACTGGAGGTATTGAATATTGGCTAAATTAGTTTTAAGATAATTTATGGTAGCAATAGTTTCGAGTATTTTTTTATTGCTTTTTTCAGTCCCACCAAGTGCTACATACAAGTTATACTGATAAGCGGCAACAAAAATGAGTCCAAATCCAATAATGGAGAAAGATATGATGATTTTAGACTGGATTTTAATTTTATTGATAAAGTCTCTCATTCTACAATCTTATTTAAAATGCTTAATTAAAAGCTATAATTGTTCCAAATTTAACGATATTCGGATAAAATTACATAATATTTTCGAATACTTAGTTAAACTTTGTCAAACTTGTTATTTTTGAATACTTAATGACCTGAAAATAAAAACAATATATAATCTGCTAGAAATTACAATTGATTTACTGTAGAAGTTTAGTAACAATAGTTCGGTGTATTTTTGTAATTGTTTCCCAATTTAGGGATTGTGATGGAATAAATTGACAGTTTTAAACTAAGTTATTTTGTTTTTTAACAAGTTGAAAAATCTGCGAATAGCGAGCTATTTAAAGAATTTTCAAGGAAGTTAAAAGGCAAAAGGACAAGTTGAAAGCGTCAAGTTATTTCGGAACAATCCCTTAGTCGGGAGTAAACAATTACGAGAACTTTGGTCAAAGTTTCTTTATATGTATTGAGTTGTTGATTATGAATATTTTATGTATTTATTTACCGTAACTATTACAATATTTAATATAGGCTGACCTCGAACAAAAGGGAACTATTTAAAGTTTACATTTTGTTATTTTTTTCGAGACTTGTTGTTTTTGTTACTATTTTACTTGTATTTTCAGCCAGTCTGTTGCTTTTTTTTGGTCGGTAAACATTTTTGTAGGGCGTTGTGGTTTCGAAAATTTCAAGTATAAATTGGCAAAACTTTTTTGTATTCCCGATTTTACTATAATTGCAACAGATTTAGTGTGTGGATTATTTCGTTTGCCAAAATATTGTCTGGCTTCGTTGCTGATAAACATCATTTCACTAGCATCAATAATTAAAAGATAGTCCTTTTTGTTAGTGAGTTCCACTACTTTGTTTACAATCCTTTTTGCATTTTCTTCGTTTATTTTACTGGAAGCGCGAAATTTACATGTAAGAATATCGTTTTCATAAGTAATAATTGCGTCTGGGAGTTCAGTTTTAATTATATTTTCGACCATAATGAATGAATATTTTGTAAATAAAAGTTTGAGCTAATTCCTAAGCTTATAATATACAATTTTTGGATTGAATAATCACTTGTATTATTTATAAAATTAATTTTTGTGTAAGTTGATAAATTCCAGCGTGGTATAATAAGATATTTGGCTTGTACTTGTATATTATAGCTTGTATTTTTGATACCTTGAAACATTTGATGGTTTTCTTCTCTATTTCTTAAATCATAAGAAATATATGGATTATTTCCTAGGTTTATAGTGTTTGTAGAATCTTGTGCATTAATCTTATACGATGCTTCGCTATTAAAATTCCACTTTTTGTATGTATAGTTTAACTGAGCTAAAATTTCGGCAGTATTACTTCCTAAAGCATAGCCCAATAACTGATTTTGTTGCCCATAGCTACGCATTCCACTGTCGTGTGAGTACACAAACGGACGTAGGATATTAATTTCGCCAAGTGCATGTAAATTATTAATTCGCAGAAAATTTATGCTTTTAAACCCTGCTTGTATTGCATGTTTATTTCCCCACCAACCATTAAATTCTTTTATATGAGATAGAATAAATTCGTCGAGTAAAATTTGAGAGTACAAATATGTTTGCTTAAAAACACGGATATTTAAACCTAAACCCAATAGTACATTATCGGGCGAACCAATAGCAAATTCTGTTGGTCGATAAAAGATAACTGGGTTTAAGTAATTTACATCAAAACCTCTAAAGCCTGTACTATCGTAAGGTTGCCAAATTACTGCTTCAAAAAAATTGAAGTTAATGCGTTTGCTTATATTCCAACTAAGCGTATGATTTACCATATATTTGCGCTCAAAATCAGAGATAGTAGGGTAGGAGGCTTTGTCTTTTAGCCAGGCAATATTTACTTTGTATTTTAGATGCCAAATTTGTGCATCGGCACTAAATTGAGTGTATGGCGACTGTTTATCGTCAAGAAACAGAGAGCTGTAGCCATATCCATATTTAGGACTTTTGCGTGCTAAACTAAAAGTAAAAATACTATCAGGACGATAAGCTAAATCAAAATAATGTTGGAAACCATAAATTATATCCGCTTGATTATTGCTTATTCCAAGTCCAGGAAGTACTTGCGAATTATCGTAAAGTGCTTTTATTTTATCACTAGGATTACTTAAATATGCCCCAGCAAGCCAATCGAAACTTATTTTATTATTGATTTTTATTATGGCTGATAAACCATTAAAACTACTGTAGTTTATTGTTTTATCAGAAGTTACATCAGTATAAAAATTTAGGTTTGGACTAATGAGGATTTTGATAGGTGGAGTTATTTTAAACTTAGGAAATTCTTTGTAAGTATAGTTTACAGCTTGTTTTTCCATTTCGGATTTATACTTCTCAAGTTTTATTTGATTTTCGTTAAAAACCAAATGTTGTTGATAGTAATTGGTGTCAATACTCTGGAAATATGGATTTTGATAAACTAAAAACTGTTGTGCTATAATTAAATTAGGAATTAGCACTAAAAGGAGTACAAGTTTAAGTTTTATCATAATTACGCTTTTTACGATTATAAACAATATCGGGCAAGTAGCTTAAAAACATGGCTATAACAATAATCAGAAGCATTAATCTTCGAATGCTAACATTTTGAAAATAAAACGAGAAAACAATAAAGAATATATTAACTAAAATAAGGATTATTGTTACTTTTAAATGAGAGTATCCTAAGCGCAGTAATTTGTGGTGTATATGGTTTTTGTCGGGGCGAAAAGGGCTGCGTTTTAGTCCAATACGAATAAGCATTACGCGCATAATATCAAAAAGAGGAATTACCATTATGCCAAATGCAACGCTTGGTGCTGAATGGACAAAATATTTACTTTCAGGATTGATATTACTTTCGTTGAATAAAATAACCAAAATGGTTAGGAATAAACCTAATAGGAGAGAGCCCGTGTCGCCCATAAATATTTTGTTCTTTTTTGAAAAAACATTGAAACGAAAAAAGGCTGAATAAGCACCAACTATTGAAAGACTTAGTAATGCAAGTTCTATTTGTTTTGTTAAGTAAAAATATATGCCGAAAGTCAGAGCCACTACAATACCAATAGCAGAGGCTAATCCATCTACACCATCTATTAAATTCATGCCATTAATAATTACAATCATTACAAATACAGTGAGCATGTAGCTTGCAGCGTAATTAAGTTCGTGAATATTCCAAAAGCCATGTAAGTATGTAAATCTAATATCTGCTAAAACAACAAGTATAGAGGCAGCTATAATTTGCCCAATTAGCTTTGTTAGTGGCGCAATAACTAAAATATCGTCTTTTATACCAACAAAAAACAGCAGAATGGAAGCAGCAACAATGTATCTAAAGGCATTAAATGCATAAAAATCGCCAAATAAATTGATGCTTACACTAATTCCTGCAAAAATTGCTACGCCTCCAAGTGTTGGTATATTAACTTTGTGTACGCTTCGAGTGGTAGGTTCGTCGGTAAGATTTTTTTTTTGCGCAACAATGAGTATAGACGGAATTGCTATATACGTGATTATAAATGCCATGAATGATGCTAAAAAAAGGCGTAATTCTGGCGAGTGTGTGAGTGAGTAGATATTTTCAAACACTTTTATCATAGTGTAAAGATATAACAAAAAGAAAAAGGAAGATGGCTATATTCAGACTTCGTTAGTTTTTAAATTTGCACATAGAACAAAGGTCGTACTTTGGAGAAGTAAAACATTTTATCTAAATTTAAGAAATATTTTTAACAAAAAAAAACAATTTCATGAAAACATTATCATTTTTAGTATCGCTATTTGTATCATTTTCTGTTTTTGCACAGGAGTTTAATTTAACGGGCGAGTTTAGGCCACGTGCAGAATATTACTCGGTAGATGTACCAATTCTTAACTGGGAACCAAGTGCTTACATAACACAGCGCACAAGGTTGAATTTCGATTACAAGAATTCCGAAAACAAAATACGCACCTATGCCTCGTTGCAGGCCGCACGTATCTGGGGAAGTACTTCTATGAAAGAGGTAGGAAACGAAGAACACTTTGGCTTTTACGAAGCTTGGGGCGAATATATGGCAACCGAAAAGCTATCGCTTAGGGTGGGCAGACAGGTGTTGAGCTACGACGATAAGCGTATTTTTGGCGAAAGCGATTTTGACCCGCAGGGCAGAAGCCACGATGCTGCCGTGCTACGCTATGAAGGTAAATTTAAACTGCACGCTGGTTTTTCTATGAATTATAAGGCCGACAACCTTTTGTGGCTACATAATGTACCTTATGGTGAGCCTAATAACTTCAGAAATATGCAGTATGTGCATTTTAATAAAAAAACAAAGGCATACTCGATAAGCGCACTTTTTGTGAACAACGGCTACGAAACCGATAAAGTAATGCCTATTGACAGTGTATATTATAGCCAGACTATTGGTAGTTCTTTTGGTTTTAGCCCGCACCCAATTGCACGTATAAAAGGTAATGTTTTTTACCAAATGGGCAACGATAATAAGGGGCGTGTGTTAAGTGCTTATAACGCAAACCTGGGTTTGTTGGTACACGCCGTTCCGCGCAAGCTAATGGTTGAGGCGGGCTACGATTTATTCTCTGGTAATGAAGTAGGTACACCAGCCGACGAAAACAACAGCTTTACGCTTCTTTACGGAGATAAATTGGCACTTACAGGTATTTCAGGTTTCTTTTTGACACAACATGTTGCGGGTGGCAATGCCTATAATCGTGGTTTTTCTAAAACATACTTTAATGCTACGCTACTTGCCGGTAAACTTATTGTAGTAAGCAAGTTAAACTTAATTAATACGCAAAACCCAATTATGGATGCTACTGGTGCCGAAATGAGCAGCCAAATGGCTATTGAAGAAACGGTGGCTATAATTTATAGGCTTTCAAAAGAAATAGCCTTTACATTTATTGGCGGTTACGTAAACATGAGCGAAACCATGCGCACGTATTTGGGCGGCCTTCCGGTATATGGTACGTCTCATGGCTATATGGTGGCAGGCTTAACTTTCAAGCCTACTTTTTTAACGCATAAAAAAGAATAAATCACAAAAAATACTCTGTCCAAATGACTATAGTTCGTTAATTATTCGTGTAATTAACGAACTATATCAGTATTTGTTTAATTAATGTGTTCTTGTGATAATCTGTAATTCAATTAATTCGGGGAACTATTGAATGAAAATGTATAAGATAAAACAATTGTCAATGGTCAATGATCAGTTATCAATTGTCAATTATCAATAAATAATACTATTGCGCAGCCTAATAATAAATCAAAGCGAGACGCTACTAGGTGCAAGCACGCTAGCAGGTCTTAGTCTTGTTGTCAATCAAAAACTTTTGCGGTAGCCCAATCGTCAATCGTCAATCAACAATCGTCAATCGTCAATCGTCAATCATCAATCATCAATCGTCAATCGTCAATCAACAATCGTCAAT
>DAOVUO010000528.1 GCA_030632545.1 Bacteroidales bacterium | reverse complement strand
CACCATTTTGTCTGAAAGATAAGTATAATTGGGCTTCGGAATTGTATTATAATGTGCCGTTAAATGAATTTAGCGAAATAGTTGAAAACGCACTTATAAACGGGTATACTGTTAATTGGAACGGTGATGTAAGCGAAACAGGATTTAGATTTTATGATGGAACTGCCACACTCGATATTAATAGCAAAACTGCTACATCGGAACTGAGGCAGAAATTATACAATTCGCAGGAGACAACAGTTGACCATTTAATGCACATCTGTGGAAAAGCAAAAAATAAAAGTGGTGAGCAATTTTATTATGTGAAAAATTCATGGGGTACAGGAAATATTTATAAAGGATTTATGTATATGTCTGAAACATATTTTAAGCTTAAAACAATCTCAATAACAGTTCATAAGAATGCAATACCAGCAAATATAATGAAGAAGCTTAATTTGAATTACCCTCGATAAGCAAAATATGTGCAAACAATTATACTGAAAAAATAGGGATACTAATATAATTTTTCAGACAGGGCAAGTATAATATCAGGTATATTGGAAATATTATAAATGATGCAGCTAAGGTTTCGGAGCAACTTTAGCTACATCATTTATTTAAAAATTATATTTTTCCTAATGGGCCATTCTCTATTTTCTGCTCCCAAACTGTCATTAATGAATCCATCTGTTTTACTTTTTCAGGATTATTATCGGATAGATTATAACATTCGTTAGGATCGTTTTTTAAATTATAAAGCAAAGGCCAACGACCAAGTTTGCCTGCGGCTATTTTAGCTAAGGACTTATTTGCTGGCATTGGATATTTATATAAATTAATTTTTCTATAATACTTATAATCGCCAACTCTAATTCCCTCAAGAATATCATGGTGGTAAAAATAAAATATATTTTGTGGCTTCTCTATGCTATCGCCAAGTAAGGATGAACTTATATCATTGCCATCAATTATCCTATCTTGAGGTATTTCAAGACCTGCTAACTCTAAGAAGGTAGGAAAAAAGTCAATATTCATTGAAGGGGTACTACTTTTAGTCCCTGCTTCAATTTGTTCTGGCCATCTTGCAATCATCGGAACTCTAAAGCCTCCTTCAAAGCTTTGTCCTTTGCCGCCTCTAAGTCCACCAGTACTGCCGTAATACCACGAGCCATTATCGCTAGTAAAAATTACCAGTGTGTTGTTTTCTTGTCCATTTTCTTCTAAAGCGTCAAGTACTTTACCAACATAAAAGTCCAATTCTTCTACTACATCACCATATAAACCAGCCTTTGATTTATTTTGAAATTCCTTTGAAGCATATAAAGGTCTGTGAGGTGCTGTATGCGCAAGATATAGGAAAAATGGTTTAGTAGAATTCTTATATTTATTTAAAATTTCAATTGCTTTTTCGGTAAAAATCCGAGTCATTTTATCAAGGTTTTGGTCTCTGATATCACTTTCAATTTTTTCAGTTCCATCAAATAAATCAAATGGTCTCATACTATTACTATGAGGAACACCGTAAAATTCATCAAACCCATAATTTAAAGGGTGATATTCAGGTTGTTCACCAAAATCACCTAAATGCCATTTCCCAACCATGCTCGTTTGATATCCAGCCAACCGCAATGCTTTAGCAACAGTAATTTCATCGTTTGGAATACCTTCTGCACTACTAGGTTTTCCCATATCAGCAAGCCCCATTGCTCCTAGTGATCGTGCTAATAATTGTGCAGCCTTTCTGCCAACAGGTTGTTTTTTTGCCCAAAGTGGCCAATCTAAGCCCCTTCTAATAGGGTAGCGTCCTGTTAAAAATCCAAAACGAGATGGTGAACATAATGCGTTACATGAATAAAAATTATCAAAACGAACACCGCCTTCTGAAAGTCTATCAATATTTGGAGTTTTTATGGCTTTACTGTCGTAGCTACTTAAATCACCAAATCCAAGATCATCTACGTTAATATATACTATATTGGGTTTTTTAGCTTCTGGATTGTTTATTTTAATTATGGTATTGATAGAGTCTGTTGATAGTATCTCGCCACTACCAGCTTTCGAAGAGCCCCCAGGTAAAAAAATATATAAGCTAATAGCAATAAGTATTAATAAGCTAATAAATAGTTTGGGTCTTTTAAGAAACCTTTCCTTTAATGTTTGTTTTGTAGTCATGTTTTTTTTTTAATTTACAATTATTTTACTCTCTTTATTAATATTTTCTTAATAAAAATATCTAACAAATATATTTAAACATATTACATATATAAATTTTATTTGCAATATATTTTTATTATCCTCATTAATTAATGATTATTG
>DAOVUO010000413.1 GCA_030632545.1 Bacteroidales bacterium | reverse complement strand
CAATTGGTATTCCAATTCACAGTCAAACTCCTGATGAAATTGCAGTAAGTATTGCTGCACAGATTATTAAACTCAAAAGTAGTTAGGGTATTAATTTTTACTTTACGAAGTTTAAGCTAATTTAGGAAAGAAAGCGCTATACAAACTGCTCAGCTAGTAACTTGAGTCGCTCAGATCCATATATCAACTACTCGAATAGCGATTTGAGCCAGTCAAGTCCTAATCCGTAGAATTAAACTGTTTATTTCGTAAATTAAACTGCCACTACCTAAAATCTATAAGTATCATACAATTTACCTACCTAGTTTTTATCAAATTTCATAATTGAGAAAAGAGTAGCCCCAGATAAGCGACATTGCAAATACCACTTATCGCTATTGTGCTTTTATTTAATATTTACAAACATTGCTGTTGCACACTAAGCTATTTGCTTCATCTCTCTTTTTACAATATCCAGCAAGATTTTTGTTCTAAGATTTTTACCTAAAATATTGTACTTAGCTTGCTCGTAAAACGGTTTACGCTTGGCCAAATTGGTTTCTAAATATTCTATTAGCTGAAAATGAGACATATTTTCGATTAATGACCGAAATTTTTTTCCTCTATTTAATCTACTATACAAACAATTTGCACCTTGTCGAATATATATGGTTAAGCCTTTTTCATTCATCAGTTCCATATTTCCGACAAAGCATGGCGTTGTTGCTCCAGCCGCAACAACAATATTCTCTTGCTCCATTAGTTCTAATAAGCTTTGCCTTTCTATTTTTCTAAAATAAGGCTCACCTTTTAGGCTAAAAATATCTTTAATTGCAGAATTGTATTTTTCTTCGATATACTCTTCTAAATCAACAAACGGATAGTCAAGTTTTTTTGCTAAGCGTGCTCCAAATGTTGATTTCCCACTAGCCATAAAGCCTATCATAAATACTCGCATACTACATTCTTGTTACCATTTATATGCATGCAAAACTAATAAATAATTTTAAAAACCTTTTTAGAGAAGTAGAATTGCCTTACATAACTACTTACAATGGTTCGGTGAATTTTTATAAACTACTGAAATACATAGATTTACTAAATTCAGCTTTACTTACTATGTTGCTCATAACTAGTGGCATACAGTTTTGAAACAATAAATTTAGTAAATCTTAACGAAGTATTAACTTAAAGTCACTATAATTAAATAGCAATTGAGCTGAATTCGAAAACCCAGCCCAATATTTTAAATTAGTCCAAATAACTTGGCACTTATTTCCCTATGTAGTTAAACGCATCTTCCGAAGCATTTTCAATATCACTTTTAACTGTTTCTAGCTGCTCTCTATCTGAATTGCTTAAGCCTATTGTTTTTAAAATATAATTAATAGCCTTAAGGCTAACTTCTTTTGAGAATGCATATTTTGAATCAGAAATTTGAATCAGAAATTTTGATTTTAATTCAATCAAAAGTTTAGTAAAATTATTTTGCTTACTTAATTCATCATCAATTAGTGTTAGTAACTTTTCAACATCGGGTCCCAATAGCGTAAAGCAAGTTTCCATATCGCTACACATATAAGCACCATATTCATACAAAAACATACGTTTTGTATTATAATCCTCTTCTGGTTCAACACCATTTGAAAAGGCTTTGAAAAAAGCCTCATCGTCTGTCTCAGGTGTTAGTTTGGCTTTTTCCGATAGTTCATAATAATTATAGTAAACTTCTATTCCCGACCCTTCGGCACCATAACCAATAACTAATCCAGGAAACAAATCCGATAAATAATCTAGTTTATTAGGATTTTCGAGATTAGGCATATTATTATCAATTCCTGCTTGAATTGTTTGCCTTAATCTCCATACGTCATTATCTATAAAATCTGCAATATGCTTCGATTGTTTAATATCATAAAAATGTTTTCTAATCACACTTAGTTTTTCATGTTCAACCTCATCAAATTTCAGCTCATTAAGCATTCTATCATAATAAGTAATAATTTCACCCTCAATAAGATTACCTTCTTCACCAATTTCATAAACTGTTTGTGTAATTTCAGGAATCATTGTTGAACCATTTTTAATATAAACAGTTTCAATACGGTAAAATATATTGTTAGAAGTAAAAATTGTGTAATAATCTTGTGCATATTCGCCCGAAAAAATTCCTATTTTGGCATTCACAACACCACTTGATGATACTGAGTACAAGGATATATCATCCGACATTTCCATAGTTTCGTCCCAAGTATGTAATATAATAATATTATTCCCATTGAATTCTGGTAATTTGGCAGCTCCTGTGCATACTATATTACTAAAGTCTTCGCCAAATATATTATTTTGATTAAGAAACGAATATTCTTGTATATCAATTTTAGTGAGTTCAGTACTATTGATTTTTTCATTGTATTTTAAAGGAATATTTAAAGTACTTAACTTTTCAAGTAGTTGATTTAGCTTTTGTTGGTTTTCATTATAAGATAAAGTTTCAATTTCCCCATCTTGATTAATAGTAAAATTTTGTTTTTCTTTTCCTACTACAATTTTAGTTATTTCTATTTGCTCATTTACATTTTTAATAACAAATGTTCCTGAGCTATTTTCCTCTGTCTCTGTACAACATTCCGATAGTATAATCTTATCAGTTATTTCGCCCGATTTATCTAACACAATCATAAAAATAGCACACGAATTACCAACTAAACTAGGGTTGCCAAATTCTGCAACAAGGTATGCGTCTTTATTAATTAAAGGCATGGCAAATTGCCCTAATGCGTAAAAATGAGATTTGTAATCATCGCTCTCATAAGATTCCTTACTTGGGCTTTCAAAGCTAAGCACACTTAGCACCGAATAATCAATTAATTTAAAAAAGCTTAAGTGATCACATTCATACTCGGTATAGTGATAAGGAAAACTGAGAGTATCAAAATCTGCTCTAAAATCATAATCCGTAGCTTCTGCATTTCCTTTTTTACTTTCGGAACTACATGCAAAGAAAAATACGGATACTGCAAATAGGAAAAATAGTCTTTTCATAATAATTTGATGTTTATTTTATAAAAAACAAATATACGTATTTTATTATTTACTTAGAATAGTGCAAAACCTTCAGTACTGTATTACACATTGGTAAATCATTAGGCACGGCATTCATGCCGTGCAAACAAATACGACAAATAAATTGGCTTTAGCCAAAACTATCTATTGTTTTTTGGCTAAAGCCTCAAAATCTTTAACATCAATATATTCCGCAGCATTAATTCTGCTGCTAATTAGTCTAAGAGTAGCTAAACTTTAGCGTAATCCTTTCTCACTATAAGCGGTATTGCAAAAGTTGATTATCGCTATT
>DAOVUO010000085.1 GCA_030632545.1 Bacteroidales bacterium | reverse complement strand
TTCTTATTTATAATTAATGTAAAATAACGTGTTTTTTTTAGTATCTATGCTGCTATCTAACATTTTTATAGTTGATATTTCTCATAGTTCGACAGCATGAAATACATGAAAATTATGCACGTCAAATACTTTTAGGTATTTATTTAAAAATCACATAGTTATATAAGGAATATTGAGATATAAATATCTTTTTATAGGCATAATGCAGCTACTGATATTATGAAATTTGTGTGGTTTTTTATGATAATTTTATTTTTTTGAGCAAATTTCATATAATTTAAAAGGTAATTTAGAATAGATGATAAAATGTGTTCTTTTTTATGATAAATTTCATTTAAGTAAATTAATATTTGCATTATTAAATAATTAAAGCTATTAGGCTATAAATCTATCAAGAAATTAATATTTTAATATAATTATATCTTTAAATATGCTATTAAGCATGAACTGTTTTTTTAGACTCTTTCTAAATAGTTGACTTTTTTGATTTTCAGATATTTATATCTTTATTTAGAATAGGTAAATATAGTGTTAGGGCTTTTATGTTGCTAGGGTATAGATATAAGCAAAGTATTCTATATTTTTACAGCAAAGACTAAAGATAATATTTCGTTAAATATTTGTAAGACATTGAATGATAATTATTGCAAAAATAAATTCATTAAGTGTAACTGCTCGATGTTCAGGGTTTTGACTTAAAACTTAGCACTCGAAACTTAAAACTTAACTAAGTATTATAAAGATATAGCTAAATATTAATTAATTACAATTATCTTCTTTTTTGGTAATTGTGCTAAACATAGTAATTAATGAAAACAACAAGGAGACAATTCATTAAAATTTCAAGTCTAGGTGCAGCAGGAGTGGCTTTTACAAGTCAGTCAGTTAATTTGATGTATAATCAAACGAGCACCGAAAAAACTGATGATTTGAAGCTGAATCGTACGCCTACCTACTGCGAGGTTTGTTTCTGGAAATGTGCAGGATGGGTACATACCGATAAGGAAGGAAATGTTCGTAAAATAACGGGTAACGATGACGATCAGCATAGTAATGGCCGATTTTGTCCAAGAGGAACAGGTGGAATTGGAATGTATTATGATGAGAATCGCTTGAAAAAACCTTTGATTCGTAGAAAAGGTGAGAGAGGAGAATCTGAATATTTTGAGGAAGCATCATGGGACGAAGCAATTGAATTGATTGCTAAGAATATGAATGAAGTTAAGGAAAAGTATGGCGCCGAATGTGTCGCACTTTTTACTCATGGGTCTGGTGGTAAGCATTTTGGACACATGTTAAAGGCTTTCGGTTCTTCAAATATTGCTGCACCATCTTTTGCACAATGTAGAGGGCCTCGTGAAGTAGGTTTTGAAGCAACTTTTGGATCAGGGGTTGGTTCGCCAGAACCTTTGGATATTAGGAATACTAAATGTTTAGTATTAATAGGTTCGCATTTGGGCGAAAATATGCATAATGGTCAGGTTCAAGAAATGTCTCAACTTATTGAGAGAAATGGAACAATTATTACAGTAGATCCAAGATTTTCTACGGCCGCTAGTAAGTCAAAAATTTGGCTGCCAATTAGACCTGCTACTGATATTGCATTGCTTTTATCTTGGATTCATATATTGATATATGAAAACTTATATGATAAAGAGTATGTAGATAAGTATGCTTATGGTTTTGAAGATTTAAAAGAATATGTTAAAGATTTTACACCTGAATGGGCGGCTATTGAAACAAGTTTAGAGCCTCATAAGATTAGAGAGGCTGCTTATGAAATGGCTAATGCTTCACCTGCTGTTATTGTTCATCCAGGACGACATGTTACTTGGTATGGTGATGATACCCAGCGAAGTAGAGCTATTGCAATTTTAAATGCAATTTTAGGTTCTTATGGTAGAAGAGGTGGCTTTTATATTGCAGAAAAATATAAAGTACCGAAATTTCCTGCTCCTAAATATCCAAAGCCAAGAAGAACTTGGCGCGATGCTTTTCCTGGCAAATATACTTTAGCTAAGGAAGTTGTTTCATCTGGTATTTGTGATGCAACAATTCCATTAAATTTAACTACGCCTGGAAATACATGTAATATAAAGGCTTGGATTGTTAATGGGACAAATTTAATTGCAACATTACCAAATATTGAAAATACTTTATCGGCTATTCAGCATCTGGAATTTATGGTTGTTGTTGATACTATGCCAATGGAAATTACTGGTTGGGCAGATGTAGTTTTACCTGAGAATACGTATATCGAAAGATATGATATGCTCAGAGTAGCAAAACACAGAAAGCCTGCTGTTGCTCTTCGTATGCCTGCTGTTGAGTCGAAATATGATTCAAAACCAGCTTGGTGGATTGCTAAAAAATTAGGTGAGGAATTAGGACTCAATGACTATTTTAAATATGAATCTATTGAAGAGATTTTAGATTATCAGCTTAAAGGTATTGGTTCTTCTCTTGCAGAAATGCAAAAGATTGGGGTAAAGACATTTGAGCGTAGTTATGATGATTTGTATTATAAAGATGGTGAAGATATTGAATTTAAAACTGCTACAGGCAAGATTGAATTATATTCAATAGCCCTAGAGCAAGAAGGTTTTGACCCATTTCCAAAATATACAAAGCATCCACAGCCCGAAGAAGGTTATTATCGTTTAAACTATGGACGTGCGCCAATGCACACATTTTCAAGAACTACAAATAATCCCTATTTAGCCGATTTAATGGACGAGAATTCTGTTTGGATTAATCCAACAGTAGCAAATGAATGGGGATTAGAAAATGGTCAAAGAATTTGGTTGCAAAATCAAGATGGCATTATTTCTTCATTTTCAATAAAAGTGAGAATAACAGAAAGGATTAGATTTGATTCTGTTTATATGGTTCATGGATTTGGACATACAAATAAGGATTTAAAAAGAGCCTACGGAAGAGGGGCGGCTGATACAGAGATGATAACTAACGTAATGACAGACCCTATTTCGGGAGGAACAGGTATGAGAGGAAATTTTGTAACATTTTTAACTGATGATCCTAGAGAGGAGGCTGAAGCATGAGATATGGAATGGTGATAGATACACTAAAGTGTGTCGGATGTACTGATTGCGTTGTAGCATGTCAGACAGAGAATAATGTTCCATTAGGCTATGCACGAGATTGGGTGTCGGAGGCCGTAATAGGAACTTACCCCGAATTGCATTTAGAAATTAGAACAGAAAGATGTAATCATTGTGACGATACGCCATGTGTGAGAACATGTCCAACAGGTGCAAGTCACGTTATAGAAGGTGGTATTGTAAAAGTTACTCCAAATGAATGTATTGGTTGTGCTGCATGTATAGAGTCGTGCCCTTATGATGCCCGTTTTGTGCATCCCGAAGGATATGTGGATAAATGTACTTTTTGCGACCATAGAGTAGCTAATGGACAAGATCCTGCTTGTGTGTCAGTTTGTCCAACATACTGTATGCATTTTGGTGATTTAGATGATCCAAATAGTGAAGTCTCAAAATTATTATCCACCAGACAGAGTAAAGTATTAGCACCTGAAGCTGGTACAAAACCACAAATTTTCTATCTAATTTAATATAATTAAAAATTATGGAAGAAATTATAACTAGCGGTAGGAATATTCCTCATATTGATCCAATTTTAGATATTTGGGGTCTACCAATTTCATTATATTTGTTTTTAGGTGGTTTGGCTGCTGGGATTACTATATTTGCCTCTGTTGTTACTATTTTGAAAAGAGAGCAGCAATACAGTACAGCAGTAAAAATTGCACCTATTATTACTCCAATAGCATTAGCTGTGGGCTTGTTTTTTTTACTTATAGATTTACATCATATTTTATATGCATGGCAGTTGTTTACTACTATTAGGCTCGAATCACCCATGTCGTGGGGTGCATGGACTTTATTAGTAATAACACCATTGTCTATTGTGTGGGTTGCTATGTATTTAAAGGATATACTACCTACTTTTGATTTTTCAGGATGTTGTTCAGGAATATTGAAATTATTATTTGTTGAAAATAATTCTGATGAAAAATTGAACTGGGAGTGGAAATATTCATTTTTAGTTGATTTCGAAAAATTTATGCTAGATAATAAGCGCGTGTTTGCGTGGATTATGCTTGTATTAGGTATTGTAGTTGGTGTTTATACAGGAATTTTACTTTCAGCATTCAATGCTCGTCCTTTATGGAATACGGAAATTTTAGGTCCTTTATTTTTGGTTTCAGGTTTGTCAACTGGCGCTGCTGCAATTATGTGGCTGTCAAACGATCATAATGAAATAAAAATGTTTAGTAAAATTGATTTGTTTCTTATTTTAATAGAACTATTTCTTATAGTACACATGATGATGGGATTTGTAGCAGGGCCTGAAATTAAAGCTTATGCTGCTGGATTTTTCTTAGGTGGCGAATTTACTGCTGTTTTTTGGGTGTTATTTGTAGGACTTGGATTAGTTATTCCATTACTTTTAGAAACAATGGAGCTTATTGGTCGCAAAATTCCTATTGGTATAGTAGCATTTTTAATCTTGGCAGGTGGACTACTTTTTAGAATAATTATGGTTGATGCTGGTCAGGTAATTAGGTATTTATATTAAACTAAAGAAAGATGGAACAAAAAAAATATATGAATCCCTACCTTGCTGGATTTATTATGGGCTTGGTTTTATTAGCGGCATTTTACTTTTCTGCCGAAGGTTTAGGAGGGAGTGGTGCTCCAAAGCGTATAGTTGTAAGTGCGGTTGAGCAAATTGCGCCTAATCATGTGTACAATAATGGTTTTTATAACAAATACTCTAAAGATGGTGAAAAGAATCCATTATCAAATTGGGTTGTTTTTGAGGTGCTTGGTGTATTAGCTGGAGGTTTTTTGTCGGGTGCATTTAGTGGCAGATTAAAGTTGGTTACTGAGCATTCCCCAAAAATTACTTCAAAAAAACGTTTGTGGATGGCATTAATTGGAGGTGTTTTGTTTGGAATAGGCTCTCAATTTGGTCGAGGCTGTACTAGTGGAGCAGCATTGAGCGGTATGGCAGTTTTTTCTGTTGCTGGCTATTTAACACTAATAGCTATATTTGGATCAGCCTTTATTGTAGGAAAGTTTGTTAAAAAATTATGGATTTAAATAAATAAAAAAACTATGGGACCATTAGTAAAAATGGGTGAAATAGCAACTGGTTGGGATTTTGTAATTGCATTTGTAATCGGAATCGTTTTTGGTATTGCAATGGAGCAAGCTGGTTTTTCATCAAGCAAAAAAATTACAGGATGGATATTTGGATATGACTTTACAGTGATAAGAGTGTTTTTTACTGCTGCAATAGTTGCAATGATTGGCTTGGTAGTAATGCAGTATGTTGGATGGATTAATTTTGATGAGCTTTTTATTAATCCAACGTATTTATGGTCGATTGTTGTTGGTGGATCAATGATGGGGGCAGGATTTGCGATTGGTGGATTTTGTCCAGGGACAAGTGTTGTTGCTGTTGCAATTGGTAAAAAAGATGCGATGGTGTTTTTTGTTGGTATTCTAATTGGTGTATTTATTTTTTCAGAAGGATATCCTATTTGGGAAGAATTATATAATGGATCTGCTTATGGCCAACTACTTATTAGTGATGTTCTTGGTGTTAGCAAGGGCGTATGGGCGTTTATATTTATTATATTTGCTTTTGGAACTTTTTGGGGAACTGCGGCAATTAGAAAAAAATATGCACATAAAGAATTGGACTATAATAATTAGAAACTATGGCACAAAATAAACAAATTAAGGTATATGTGTTCTTGACCGCTGTTTTTATGGTTTTGGGTATAATTATGATATTTATTCCAGATAAAGAGGTGGAAAAGGAAGTTTCGCCTCATGTGGTAATTAAAATATATAATCATGGAAATGCTTATTACACTACTGACCAAGTAGCAAAACTGATTATGGATGGAAATCCAATTTTACAGCTTGTTGATGTTAGAAGCGAAGAAGAGTTTAGCAAATTTTCTTTGAAGAATGCAATTAATATTCCACTGGAAGAATTAATAGATAAAGACAAAAAAGGAAATTATGTTTGGCGCGATTATTTAAAGCCTGAGAAAAAGATTACAGTTTTTTACTCAAATGGCGACATGACAGCAGCAAAGGCATGGACATTAGCAACTAGACTTCGTTTTGAGAATATTTTTATTCTTGATGGAGGCTTAAATAATTGGATAGAAACAATTATAAAACCTGTTGAACCACAGGCAACAACCGCTACACCTGAAGATTATAATGTATACCAATTTCGTAAGGCTGCAAGTATGTATTTTGGAGGGGCTACTGCTAATGTAGCACCTACTTCTGTAAAAAGTACAGTTAAAAAGACTGTTGTTAAAAAGAAAAAGGATGTTGAAGAAGAGGGTGGATGTTAAACTACTAAAATTATTTTAAAATGGAAGAAAGAAAAGATTATGCACCATTTGAGATGAAGCATTTTTATGGAGTGGTAGTTTTCTTATTAATTATACTTATTGGAATGTTGTCGTATAATTCAAATGCACCACATTATGTGAAAAACCCTAGTGAGTCCTTAGTACATATTATTGATAGTGCAGGATTGCTACATGCTACACAAATGGCAGAGATTCTCTATTTAGAAGATTCTCTCTATCAGATAGTTGATTTGAGAAAGCCTAAGTTCTTTTTAAATAATCATATTGAGGGTTCTATAAATATTCCTATTGGAAGGATATTGGATAAGGAATTTTTACATGTATTAAATCAGGAAGAAAAAATTACAATACTAATAGGTAGTCGTTCTTCTGAATCTGTTATAGCATATATGATGCTTGCTGATGAAGGGTATGCTAATATTAGAGTTGTTGCTTTTAGTGTTGACTTTGTTATGTCGAATATTGTTGAAAAATATGCACCACTTAGTGGTAGGTATGATGAGGAAAGGACTGTGTATGACTATGCTAGAGTTATAAGTGAAACTGGAGGAAGTACGATTAGTTCCGAAACAGTTAAATCAAACGCAAAAAAGATAGCTCCCGTTAAGAAAAAGAAAAAAGCGGAAGAAGAAGAAGGTGGCTGTTAGTTGCTTATAGTAATTATGGTATGTCATAATTTAATATTTCCAAAATAGTAAGTTTGGAAATGAACAAATGTTGAGAAGCTAAATTTTAAATAGATTTTATTTCTACTTTGATGATGTTTCTTGGTATAAAATTTTAGAAAATGAGAAAATTAAATATTATATTCTTATTGTTTTTTGCAGGAGTTTTTGTTTTTTCCTCTTGCAATAGTATTGCTCACAAAAAAGAAATTCAAGTTGGGCAAAATAACCTTCAGAATGAAGCAGAGGCTCTTGTTGGTTTTATAGAAAAATCAAGTGATTTTATTAACACAAAAGCAGTTCCAACACTTATTAGTGCTAGCGATGTAAACGAAAATGCAGGGAATTACTTAATTCTGGATATTCGTAAAAATGCTGATTATGTTAATGGGCATATAGATGGAGCTATGAATACTCCTGCTTCTGAGGTATTGCGTTTTCTTGAGGAAAATGAATGTGCAGCTTCATTCGAAAAAGTTGTAATAGCTTGTTATTCTGGACAAACTGCGGGATATGTAACATCTGCATTACGTTTGTTAGGCTATGGTAATGTTTATGCCTTGAAATATGGTATGAGCAGTTGGAATAAGAAAACTGCTGATCATTGGTTAAATAATATTTCTAATAAATACGCTGGACAATTAGAATTAAAGGGAAATCCAAAAAATACAAAATCAGATTTGCCTATTTTGAATACAGGCGAAAAAACAACTTATGATGTACTTTATAATAGAGCTTCGGTAGTTATAAAGGAAGGTTTAACTCCAGCAAAAATCAAGGCCGATGAGTTATTTGAGAATCCTAATAAGTATTATGTTGTTAATTATTGGGCTTTGGAGCAATATGCAATTGGACACGTTCCTGGAGCAGTTCAATATCAGCCTAAAAAATCTTTTGGAACAAAAACTTATTTAAAAACATTGCCAACAGATAAGCCAATTGTTGTTTATTGCTATACTGGTCAGCACGCAGCATTCGTTACATCTTATTTGCGAATTATTGGGTACGATGCCAAAGTATTACTTTATGGCGCAAATAGTTTTATGCATACTAAAATGAAATCAGAAGCTAAGTTAGGACATGCATTTAATTCTAGCATTATAATGAATTATGATTTAACTGAAGGCGAAGAGCCATCAAATAAAGTTGTAGTTAAAGCGGCAGCAACTGAAAGTGCGCCTAAGAAGGCAGCACCAGTAAAAAAGAAAAAGAAAAAAGTTGAAGAAGAAGGTGGTTGTTAAAAAAATAAGATTTGTGTAAATTGAAGCCCCAGAAAATTTAGTTTTTTGGGGTTTTTGTTAATGTATGTTTTTACAATGCTGTGTATTAGCTTAGTGTGAAATAGCTCTTATTCTTTTTCAATCAGTTCAATTTCAAATAAAAGTGGCCATTTTTTTCCAGTTACATAAAGTTTATCGTTATT
>DAOVUO010000487.1 GCA_030632545.1 Bacteroidales bacterium | reverse complement strand
GCTAGTTACTGGATCATGGTTACTGGATACTGGTTACTGGATGCTGGTTACATGATTGACTTATTTGACAAAAGATTTTAATAGAAAATAGAAAGAAAATCAGCATATTTTAGGCTTAATACTTCGTTAAACTTTGTCAAAGTTGCGGTTGATAAATGTATAAAGTGCTTATAATCAAGCACTCAATTTAAAGAACGAACTTTGACAAAGTTCTCGTTATTGTTTACAATTACAAAAATGCACCGAACTATTGAGGCTGAAAATCATTGATATTAAAATAGTATAACAAAAACTCTTTTTTTTTGACTTTTACTTTCATAATAAAGCATGCAAATAACCTGATTGACAGCAATTTGCATGTTTGTAAAGTAGAAATAAGTATCATTGCACAAGCTACTACTGTAGCCAAATTTTTATTTTTTTATATACTTCTAGGCTATTTAAAAGGTCTAAATGTTTTGTTTGTCGGCAAATAAACTGATTAGATTGTGGAAAATTAAGCATGAATTCTGGTTTTAAATGGATTCCTAAAGCACTGTTTACCGGAACAAGTCCATCGCCAACTAAATCATCGCCAATCATATTAGCTTCTTTGGTAATACTTGCAGCTACTGTGTAGCATTCCACATTTACAGGTAAAGCTACCGGAATGCGCTGGTCGCCAGCAGGCTGAAATCTATCACGACCCTGCCAGTCGTCTTTGATAATGTTGCCATATCGCAAGTCAGTAATTCCTGCACTTCGAATTTTTACTAAGCGTGATAAAGGCTCGCTATATGGATTAGAATCTAAAACTGTATCCATCCAATTACCAATTTTTTCTAAAGGTGCTCCATGATGTGGTGTGCCAAGAAATACGATTTTCTTTAAATTCTTTAGCCATTTATGCTGGTTTTTCTCAGCATAATAACAAGAACTTCGCGACAATAATCCTCCCATACTGTGGGCAATAAAGAAAATTTCTGTTGATGAAGGAAGTTTAGTTAACATTTTTTCCAGTAATTGCGAAAGTTGCTTACCATTTTCAGAAATATGAAGTCCTGTATTATAATATAAATATACTGGAATAACACCTAAATCACTGTATAAAGCTTGTCCATGGTCATGCTCCTGTCTGTTCCATTGCAAATAGTTCATACACGAACCATGTAGCAAAATAGCCAGTTTCCCGCCTGATTTTTCCAGAATTTTTGAAAGTTCATCTTCGTTTACTACTTCGTTTTTATACAAAAATTGCATTTGTATAGCAAGCGGATTTTTCTTTTCTTCCAGATAATCACCAAGTACGCCATTTATTGCTGAAATAACCGAAAGCTGGCCGAGTGTTGGCTCTTTATCGCTAACAATTAAATTCAATTTATCTAATAAAGTATCAATTGCCTCGCCTGCTAATTGGGTTATATAGCGTATATTAGTGTACACCATTCCAGTAATTCCTTTTGTTTTGTTATTTTCTGGCATATTGATAACCCCACCGAAACTCAATATTTTGGAATGAATGGCTTCTACAATATCAGTGATATTAGTAATAGCTTCTACAGTTAATTTCCCTGCTGATTGCATTTTTTTTGTACTTTTTGTTTTGTCCGACATTATTTGGTTTTTTTAATTTTCATCAATTATGCTTAGAGATTATCAGTAATTTTTATTATCAAAAATACAAACAAATTTATTAAAAAAAAATCATTTCTTAAACTACTATTTGATTTGCATTCACACAGAATTCCACTTACATTTGAAACTTATTTTAACAAAAAATTAAAATTTATAACTATGACTGAACAAATAAGACAATCTATCCGCGACTCGAAAACGGCTCGATGGACGGCATTGTTATTAGTCTCATTATCGTTACTTACAGGATATTATTTTGCTGATGTAATGTCTCCCTTAAAAACTATGCTTGTTGAAAATTCTGAAATGGGATGGGATAGCGAAGGTTTTGGTATTTATGCAGGTGCTTATTCATGGTTTAATGTATTTTTTCTGATGCTAATTTTTGGTGGAGTAATTCTCGACCGAAAAGGCATTCGTTTTACAGGTTCAACATTTATTTTAGTAATGATTGTAGGTGCTGCATTTAATTACTACGCACTTACAGAAAGCTTTTTAAATAACGGAATTGGCTACGATTTCTTAAACTCTTTTATGCCTCGATATAGTCCATCGGTAAAAATGTCGGCACTTGGTTATGCTCTTTTTGGCGTTGGTGTCGAAATTTTGGGAATTACAGGTTCTCGAATGGTAGTAAAATGGTTTAAGGGCAAAGAAATGGCCACAGCAATGGCTTTGCAAGTTGCTCTTAGTCGTTTAGGTATGTTTTGGGTAATGTATCAAGCACCACGTATGGCTGGCGAAGAAGGTTTAGTTTCTCGTCCGGTTGCTTTTGGTGTTGTTTTATTAGCTGTTGGTTTAGCTACATTCTTGGTTTATAATGTATTGGATGTTCGTTTAGATAAAGAAGAAGAAATTGATTTATCTGATGAAGAAGAAGATTTTAATATTCTTGATATAGCAAAATTATTCACAAACAGAGCTTTTATCTACATAGCCTTACTTTGTGTTTTGTTTTATTCAGCCGTTTTTCCATTTATGAAATACGCACCCGATTTAATGGTAAATAAATTCGGTATTCCATCAATAACTGCTGGCGATATTCCTGGATTATTACCAATTGGCTCAATGATTTTAACTCCAGTTTTTGGACTTTATCTTGATTATAAAGG
>DAOVUO010000521.1 GCA_030632545.1 Bacteroidales bacterium | reverse complement strand
TCGCCTTCGAGTGCAGCCGACCACGCATTTGCTAAAACTGGCCTCGAAGCAAGTCCGCAGGCATTATTATGTTTCATAATAGCACAAGTAGTTTCACTAAATTCTGCAATCAACTGTGCGGCAGCATCAATATCAAGTAAATTATTATATGATATTGCTTTTCCATGCAATTGCTCAAATAATTCATCAAAATCACCATAAAATTGTCCTTTCTGATGTGGATTTTCTCCATAACGCATTGATTGCACATTACTTTCACTAATTTTTAAGGCCTTTTGTTCATCATCTTTACTAAAATAATTATATATAGCCGAATCGTAGTGCGATGACACTTCAAACGCATGTGCAGCAAAAGATTTTCTACTTTCCAACTCAATAATTCCATTAGCTGAGTTTAACAAGTTTCGCAATTCAGAATAATTTTGCTTTGATGGAACTACTAAAACATCTTTAAAGTTTTTAGCCGCTGCACGAATAAGAGAAATACCGCCTATATCAATTTTCTCGATAATAGACTGCTCTTCTGCACCTGAAGCCACAGTTTTTTCAAATGGGTACAAATCAACAATAACCAAATCTATAGATGGAATTTTATAATCTAGCATCTCTTTTTGATCCGACTCATTTTCACGACGGTATAAAATGCCACCAAACACTTTTGGATGAAGAGTTTTTACGCGGCCACCCAGAATAGATGGATAAGACGTAATATCTTCTACTGCCGTTACATTAAATCCCAAATCCTTGATATATTGCTGCGTTCCACCAGTAGAAAATAATTCTACCTCTTGCTCTGCCAGAATTTTAATAATTTCATCTAATCCAGCTTTATCAAAAACTGAGATTAAAGCGGATTTAATTTTTTTTTGAAAAGACATATTTTTTTATTTAAAAGTATAAAAATTAAAGCTAAAATTTTGCAACAAATATCGCTATTTTTTATCATTTTTATTAGATTTGCTAAAATGTTTTTTCACCATAAAAAGCAATTATGAACATTATTTTGCGCTTATTAAAAGAGAGTTTCTTTATAGCCATACAATCACTGGTTAACAATAAATTACGCACATTTCTTTCTTTATTAGGAATTACAATTGGAATATTTGCAATAATTTCAGTTTTTTCGGTTATAGATGCTCTGGAAAGTAGTGTAAAAGATAGCATTGCTACACTTGGAGATGATGTAGTTTACTTGCAACAAAGTCCATGGGGAGGAAGTGGCGGAACTTATAAATGGTGGGATTACATGAAACGCCCACAACCCAACTTAAACGACAGAAAAGAACTTCTGAAAAGAAGTAGTACCGTTGACATTGCATCTTATCAAATTGGATTCTTTAAAAATATTGCTTACAAAAATAAATCCATGTCAAATATACAGATTCAAGCTGCAACTCACGATTATATTGATGTTCATGTTTTTGGAATTGCTATTGGACGTTATTTTACTGAATTTGAATCGGCTAATGGTAGAAATGTAGCAATAATTGGAAACGAAATTGCTCAACAACTTTTTGACAAAGTAAATCCGCTTGGAAAATATATAAAAATTGACGGAAAAAAACTCATGGTAATTGGTGTTACTACACTTCAAGGACAAGATTTGATGGGACTTAGTATGGATCAAGTTGTACTAATACCTGTAAATTTTGGAAAAACAATTGTAAATGTAAAAAATGATAGATTTTATCCAACCATCTGGATAAAACCCAAAAATGGATTAAGTAATATACAAGTAAGCGATGATTTAAAAATGCACATGCGTGCTATTCGCAGACTTAAACCTACTGAAAAAGATAATTTCGCCCTAAATCGTGCAAGTATTTTATCTGAAAATTTTGGTCAAATTTTTTTGATAATTGATATAGCAGGTTTAATTATTGGTGGATTTTCTATTCTTGTAGGTGGATTTGGAATTGCCAACATTATGTATGTGTCAGTAAAAGAACAGACTAAGATAATTGGCATACAAAAAGCTTTAGGCGCAAAAAGGTCATTTATTCTTCAACAGTTTCTTTATGAATCAATTATACTATCACTTTTAGGCGGCGTAATTGGCTTATTTTTCGTTTTTTTACTTACATATTTTGGCTCTAAAATTACTGGAATGGATTTTACGCTTAATCTCAAAAATATTATCTACGGATTATTTTTATCAGGTTTTATAGGCATCATTGCTGGGATAGCACCTGCATCAAGAGCATCAAAATTAGACCCTGTGGAAGCAATTGCCTCTACTTAAACTTTTTTAAATTGGAATAATTAATCAGAATTTATAAAAAACAGATATTAATTTGCATCAAGAAACACAAGAAATTCGGCAATAATCATAGCAGTTGCACCCCAAATAACCTGATTTTGAATTGAATAATAAGGAACATCTACATCT
>DAOVUO010000364.1 GCA_030632545.1 Bacteroidales bacterium | reverse complement strand
TAATATAGATAGTTCATTACACTACCATTTAGAAGCGTATGAAATACGAAAAAACGACTCAAATAAAGTACTACTAGCTGCAAGTGCTAATGCTGTGGGATTAAACTACTGGTATCTAGGAGAATTAAAAGATGCAAGTAAATATTATTTAATCTCGCTTAATATCCGTAGAGAAATAAACGACATTAAGGGTGTTAGTATGGCATTAAATGCATTAGGAGCATCTTACTGGGGAGAAGGGAAATTTAATATTGCTCACAAATATTATTTAGAGGCACTTAAAATTGCAGACAGCACTAATGACACCAAACGATACGTCCTCGTAGCTAACAATATAGGTCTAATATACCAAGAGTGGGGAGAGGACAGAGTTGCTCTTAACTATCATTTATCAGCTATAAGCCATTGTGAAAATATTGATTACTCTTATGGATTAGCTTACTCGTTTGTTAATGCAGGAAAATGCTATCAAAGACTAAATGACAACAAAAAGGCTTTAAAAAACTTTAAACTTGCACTAAATAGCTATATTGAAGCAGAAAATACTATTGGTACTGCGTTCAGTTTAAACACATTAGGCGATTTTTATTTTAGCATAGGCAACTATAATAAAGCTTTAGACTATTATTTGCAATCTCATAAAAAATCAAAAAAAATAGGAAGTAATCATCATACAGCACTTGCTCTAAAGGGAATAGCTAAAGTATATTTTATTTTAGGGCAATATAAATTATCTGAAAAAAATGCTAAACGTAGCATAGAATTAGGTAAAAACTATAAAAGCATAATAAAAGAAAATTATTTTATTTTATCTGATATTTCAGAACATAATAAAGATTTGGCGAAAGCACTTGATTATTATAAAAAAGCTTATGAAATAAAAGATTCTATTGGCAATAAAAAACTGAGAAATGAAGTACTGGATTTACAGGAAAAATATGAAAGTGAAAAAAAGGATAGTGAGTATAAACTTTTACTAAAAGAGCAAAAAGCAAAAGAAACACAATTAAAAGACAGAAACATCATCATTTTTATTTTTATTTTAGGCTTTATCCTTTTATTAGCTTTAGTAGCAAGATTGGCAATTAATAGAAAAAAAATAAATATACATAAAAACGAATTGCAGATTTCTGTGGATGCATTAAAAAAAGCAAATAATTATCGAGATAGAATTATTACCATTATTGGACATGACATAAAAGGGCCTATTGCCACAATTGAAGAAATGCTAAACATGATTCATGAAAATGAAATTAAAGGCGATAATCTTACTAAATTCATCTCTGCTATCCATACAAAAATTAAAAGTACAAATACACTTATTCACGATCTTTTTGAATGGTCAAGAAACCAACAAAATAACATTCCATTTAATCCCAAAAACATTGATTTAACCGAACATATAAGTAAAACAATAGAAATATTTAAAGAGCCTGCGCTTAAAAAAACAATTAAACTTGAGCAAAAAAACATTGAATCAATATTGGTTTTTACTGACCCAAAAATACTTGATACAATTGTAAGAAATCTACTTGCTAATGCTATAAAATTTACTCCAAAAAATGGTAAAATTACAGTTACAACAGAAAAAGTTGAGCAATTAGTAATAGTGACAATAACAGACACAGGCATAGGAATAGATAAAGGAAATATAGACAAAATTCTATCAAAAAATGAATTTTTCACGACATATAGTACTGAAGGTGAAAAAGGTTCGGGTTTAGGTCTTAATTTATGTATTGAATTTATAAAACTAAGTAAAAGTGAGCTAAAAATTGAAAGTACACCTGGAAAAGGAAGCAGCTTTAGTTTTACTTTACCACAAAAAGAGTAGCCTCACAATACTAATTCAACAAAGAACAAAACTATTTAAAATAAATTTCAAAGAACAAACAATATCAAGAAACTGATTTTTAGAACACAAATATCTTTCTAAGTATTTAATCCTCTAATACATTTGAGCATTAATCAATTATATTTTGAAAATTTATCGAATCTTATTACATTCCCACTCTAAAATTAAACAGAATGGAACTAAAACATGTATTTGATTTACCGTATTACCAATTAGAAAAATATCCAAGACAAGATGCAATCTCTGGTAAAGTAAACAAAGAATGGGTAAGCTACTCAAGCCAAGACTATGTTGACAATGCTAAACTTGCAGCTTTGGGATTTGTTGCACTTGGAATAAGTAATGGTGAAAAAATTGCCACTGTAAGCAACAATCGCCCTGAATGGAATTTTATAGACATGGGAATTTTACAGGCAGGTGCAGTTCATGTGCCAATTTACCCTACTTTAAGTAATGATGATTTTACTTATATCCTTAAACACTCTGACGCTAAATACATTTTTGTATCTGACAAACTATTATACAATAAACTAAAACCAATTATTGATATTACTGAAAGTATAGTTGACATTTATACTTTTAATGATATTGAAGGTGCTAAAAATTGGCAAGAAATTATTGAAATGGGTAAAAAAGCCGACGAAACTGTTATTCAGAAACTTGAAAAGCAAAAAAACGCTATTGAGATTGATGATTTAGCTTCAATTATTTACACGTCGGGAACAACAGGTGTACCTAAAGGAGTAATGCTTTCGCATAAAAATATAGTTGCAAATATTCTTGGCGGACAATATGCATTACCACTTAATGAAACACATAAGGTTTTAAGCTTTCTTCCACTTTGTCATATTTATGAGCGTACAATTACCTACTTATTCCAATTTAAAGGCTGCGGTATATATTATGCACAAAATATGGGTACAATTGTACAGGATATTCAAGATGTTAAACCTGATGGTTTTGATACCGTACCACGCCTACTTGAGAAAGTATATGATGGTATAATGAAAAAAGGCGCAGTTTTAACCGGTATTAAAAAAAGTTTATTTGACTGGGCAGTGAAATTGGGTCTTAAATATGAATTTGAAGGCGCAAATGGATTCTTTTACGAAGCTCAATTAAAACTAGCTAATAAACTAATTTTCGTAAAATGGCGCGAAGCACTAGGAGGAAATATTAAATTTATTGGTAGTGGAGGAGCAGCATTACAACCACGTTTAGCTCGTATTTTTTGGGCTGCCAAAATTCCTGTTCAAGAAGGTTACGGACTTACTGAAACATCTCCACTAATAGCGTTTAATTATCCTACTCGACCAGATATTGAGTTTGGCACAGTAGGGCCAATACTTGAAGGCGTAGAAGTAAAAATAGCAGAAGATGGCGAAATTTTAGTTCGTGGTCATAATGTTATGAAAGGATACTATAAAAACGAAGAACTAACCAAAGAAGTTATAGACGATGAAGGCTGGTTTTATACAGGTGATATTGGAAAATTTGTTAATGGTGATTTATTGAAAATTACAGATAGAAAGAAAGAAATTTTCAAACTTTCTAGCGGGAAATATGTTGCGCCACAAGTTGTTGAAAACAAAATGAAAGAATCAATTTATATTGAGCAATTAATGGTAATTGGCGAAGACCAAAAAACAGCATCTGCAATAGTTTCACCAGATTTTGAAACGCTAAAAGCGTATGCTAAAAAGAAAAATTTCACTTATGCAGATAATGCAGAATTAATTGCTTTGCCTGAAATTAAAAAAATGGTTCAGTCGGAAATAATGAGACTAAATAAAGATTTAGGAAAAACTGAGCAAATTACAAGTTTCCGTTTAGTCCCTAATTCATGGACACCAGAATCGGGCGAAATGTCGCAAACATTAAAACTAAAACGAATAAAAATCAC
>DAOVUO010000028.1 GCA_030632545.1 Bacteroidales bacterium | reverse complement strand
CCCTGTGACAGACTGGTTTAAAACGACAGCATTTTATCAGCTGTGGAGGGCCAATAACAACATGGAGGTGCGATTAGAAACGTTTACTGGAGGATAAAAATAAAGAGGAATAAATAGAGTGTTGGCTTAAATTACAAACCTTAGGCCATAAAACATATCCAGAAGCTATCCAATACAATCAATAAAAAAACGAACTTTACTCTAAAAATACAAATCTCTCTCACCATTTTTAAGTTTCTCTAATTTTTTCTGCAGAATTTCAGTTTTCTGATATTTAGCTAAATCAAGAATTTTTCGTTCAATCATAGCATAACCCTTTATTTTTATTTCGCTTGTAGCATAGTCTTCGAGGTACTCGGCCAAAGTAAGGATGGCATTTGGCGAGCAATATCGTTTTATAAATCCTGGGACAGAAAACTCCATAAAATGTTCGCCAGTTCTGCCTAAACGATAACAAGCTGTGCAAAACGACGGCAAATAATCTGTTTCAATTAGCTCGTCAATTACTTCCGATAGACTGCGAGTATCACTAATTTCAAATTGCTCCATTTCCAAATTTTGAGTTTCTGCTTCGTGCTGTGTGTAGCCCTCCATTTGAATATTTGTTCCTCCATCAATTTGCGAAACACCGTACTGAAGTACTTCTTTGCGTACTTCAACAGGCTCACGTGCGGTTAAAATCATGCCTGTATACGGTACTGCTAAACGCAAAATTGCTACTAATTTTGCAAAATCTTCGTCATTTACTAAATACTCATTATTCACATTTAGTTCAGAGGCATTTTGTATGCGTGGAAAAGAAATAGTGTGTGGACCAACTTTATAAACCTCTTCAAAGTGATTTACATGTCGTACTAAAGCTAAAACCTCATATCGCCAATCATAGAGTCCAAATAAAGCCCCTATTCCCACATCGTCAATTCCTGCTTCCATTGCTTTATCAAGGGCAATTAATCGGTTTTCAAAATCGCGTTTATTACCTGCTAAATGTACTTTTGCATAAGTTTCGGGGTGATATGTTTCTTGGAATATCTGATAAGTCCCAATTTCAGAAGCCTTTACAGTCCTAAAGCCCTCAATACTAAGTGGTGCAGCATTAATGTTCACTCTACGAATTTCGCCCGCACCACTTTTAACTTTATAAACAGTTCTTACTGATTCTGCAATAAATTCTGGCGTGTACATGGGGTGCTCGCCATAAACTAAAATTAAACGCTTATGGCCAGTATCTTCTAATGCTTCTACTTCTTTAATAATCTGACTTTTAGATAATGTAACACGAATTTGTTTTTTGTTTGTTACTCTAAAACCGCAATATTGGCAGTTATTTGTACAGTAATTTCCAATGTATAAAGGCGCAAAAAGTACAATTCTATCACCGTACACAGTTTCTTTCAATGTTCGTGCGCCCTGTTTTATCTCTTCTACTAATTCCTTATCCTCGGTTTTTATGAGAATTGCTGTTTCTTCAAGGCTTAATCTATTCTTATCTAACGATTTTTGAATAATTTCTCGTACCCTCTCCTTTTTTGGTTGTGCATTATTTATAAAATCCCAAATTTCAGATGAATCAATAAAAGCCTTCATTTTTTCATCCTTGATTTTATATTTTTGAGTAGAATATTCCATAATTTAAAATGTTTTTGTTTGATTAATAGTGGATTATTGTTTAAGAATTTGGCGTTTCGAGGATTTTTTTGTGTATGCAGCTTTTTATTTCCACATATTGAACTCTCCCTAACTGTCCAGAAAGTGCGTTAATCTCTTGTGTACTAGCTTCTACAATTAAAGAAATTAGACTGATTTTTTTCACTCTGATAGGTAAGCCATGTCGACTCAAAATAATATTAGAATGTTTTGTTAAAAGTGCATTTACGATGCCTACTTGCTGCGCCTTTGTAATTAATATTAAAAGACTTCCATATCGCTTTTCCATTGGCTCACTCCTTTGGATTAGATTTATTATTCAACATTGAGTAAAGAAATTCTTAACTCTTTGATAATGTAAAACTAGAATAAAAAAAAGGATTAAATTATGAGATTAGTCAGGATTAATTATGATTTGTTGAATAATTTATTGCTAAGATAGAAATACGATTTTTTTTAAAATTTATAATTAATAATTTACAATTAACAATTAATATTTGTTTACTTTGTCGCATAAAATTGTTTTTATGAGTTTTGAAGTTTTTTTAGAGTATATACCTTTTTTACTTATCCCTTTTATTAGTGGTATTGTAGGCTGGTTTACGAATGTAATTGCACTAAAAATGACATTTTATCCGATTGAATTTGTTGGAATACAGCCTTTTTTTGGTTGGCAAGGTATTATTCCATCAAAAGCCGCAAAAATGGCTGGAATTTCTGTTAATTTAATGACAACGAAGCTTATTAAAATTGATGAAATTTTTGCTAGAATGGACTCTAAAATTTCATCTGAATTAATTTCGCCTATGATACAAGAAACCGCTCATCAGCTCACCGACGAAATTATGTATGCGCAAGTTCCATTATTATGGAAAGCCATGCCACAGAATGTAAAAAACGAAATTTACACCCGCATTTCTGAGGAAATTCCTGATGCAGTTGAAGGAATGATGAATGATATGAAAGATAATATTTTGGTTTTATTAGATTTACGAAAATTGGTAATAGATGTTTTACTTGAAGATAAAGGCCTGCTAAATGATATATTTTTAAACGTTGGTAAAAAGGAATTCATATTTATTGAACGTTCGGGTTTTTATTTTGGTTTTTTGTTTGGATTACTTCAAATGTTAGTGTTTTATTTTTATAATCCTTGGTGGATATTGCCTTTATTTGGTGTGCTTGTAGGGTTTGCAACTAATTGGCTGGCTCTAAAATTAATTTTTACTCCTGTACTTCCAGTTAATTTGGGACTGTTTAAATTGCAAGGTCTTTTCATTAAGCGGCAAAAAGAAGTTTCAGCAGAATATGCTAAAATCATAGAAAACAAAATTTTAACTACAGAGCGATTATTTAATTATATTCTGCGAGGTCCAAAGGCTAAGGATTTTTCTAATATTATAAAGAAATATACTGATATGGCCATTGAAAATGCAATGAAACAGTCTGCTGACTTGTATCAATTAGTAGCAGGAAAAAAAATTGAGGCTTCTAAGAATATTGCATTGTTTCGTATGCGACAAGAACTTCCTATTGCAATTAGAAATATGTATAATTACGCCCAAGAGAGTCTTATGATTGAAAAAACTTTAAGTACAAAAATGGCTGCACTTTCAGAAATAGAATTTGTGGAATTTTTACGTCCAGTTTTTCAGGAAGATGAATTTAAGCTTATGTTAGTGGGTGCGTTTTTAGGTGGATTAGCAGGATTGGCGCAGTATTTTGCCTTTTTTTACTAAATAAAAAGGTTTATGTTGATAAATTTAGATGATATTTACAGAAGTATATTAAACGTATGAAAGTTTTTAAATTTATTTTTTCGCTGATATTATATACTTACGGATTGTTTTATTTCTTTTTAATCGCACTTTCTGTTTTATTTTTCACTTTAATACGATTAAATAGAGACACATGGGACCCTTGGTTTAAGTCAATGATGCGTTTTTTATTTCGAATATTGTTCTTAAAAGTTAGTGTTGAGGGAACTTCAAATATTCAAAAGGATAAAGCGTATATTTTTATGCCCAACCACATTAGTTTTATTGATATTCCATTTGTTGCAGGATTTATTCCTGTTTTTTTTAGAGCAGTTGAAGCTCACCATCATTTTAGCTGGCCAGTTTATGGATGGGCAACAAGAAGTTATGGGAATATACCTATCAGTAGAACGCATTTTGGAAAGTCTATGCAGAGTTATAATGCATTAACTGAGTATTTAAATAATAAAAAATCGGTGCTGATTTTTCCAGAAGGACATAGAACTTTGGATGGAAAAATGTTGAAATTTAAAAAACTTCCATTTTATATCACACAGCAAACAGATGTGGAAATTATTCCTATTGGTATTTCAGGAATGTATGGAGTTAACCCCAAAGGGAAATTAATTGTAAATATTACCTCCCCACTTAAACTCAAATTTGGTGAGCCAATTTCGCGAGAGATAATTAATTCAAAAACGCCTGATGAGCTTTCAAAATATGTGCAAGCAAAAGTTGCTGAATTGATTGAAAGACCATAGTAATTTTTAATTATCAATTGCTTAATTCTAATTTACAACGGATTGGCACATTTATTATAATCGCCTAACACTAAAAACTTTAATAAAGATTTACATTTTTTATATATTCCTTTTCTAGTTCAAAAAAGGCGATTATTAGTCGTTGAGCTATTGAGTTTTGAGGATTAAATTCAAAATTTCCAACTTGTTTTATTGGTAGTAGTTTTTTAGATGTACTACTAAGCAAAAGGGCATCAAAATTGGGTAATTCCTTTAATTTGAAAATTTTTTCTTTGTACTCAATACCTAATTTTGCTGCAAGTTGAATCGTTTTTTTTCGTGTTATGCCAGGCAAAACATATTTTTCAGGAGTTGAATACAAAACATTATGTACTATAAAAAATAAATTTGACCGACTTGCTTCAGTAATTTGATTGTGCTTATTCACTAATATAGCCTCGCTCAATTGATTGCGAGCAATAAATTCGCCTAATGCTTTTCGCCATAATGCATTATATATTTTTGCATTAGGTCTGTGCCGTTCGCTAAAATATATTTTTGCATTTACACCATGAGTGTAGGCCAAAGTGTCAGGATAAACGGCGTACATAAAATGAACAATTACTATCTTTTTATCACCATCAGGATAAAGAATGATTTTTATATTTCCGTTGTAAATATTGTTTTTATCTGCAAGTTGATTAATTATTGTATTTAAACTCTCCGATTTAAAACTTAAGGTTTTACTAATTAATTTGCACGAAAGGCCTAAACGAATATAATGGTCTTCAAAAAATAAAGGAATACCATCTATCATTCTCATTACTTCATAAATAATATCATCGCCATGTAAATATTTTTCATCAAAATCATCAATTGGTTTAATATTATCATTTACGTAGAAAAAAGAACCAATGGTTTCGTTTTTGCTCATTTTTAGCTTGCTTCTTTGTAGTATATCAACATTATTTTAATACACCTATAAATACTATAATTATTCAATCATTTCATAACTGTTTCAGGCTTCGAATTTATAAATAAAAAATGTAGATTTGCAAAAACAAAATACTATGCACGCACAGGAATTTAAAATACATAGATTATCAGCTTATATTGAAGAGTTGTATATTGCTGAATATAAAGACAAACTATTATTATTAGATGGAGGTTCGCGAAGTGATGTGCCTAAAATTGAGGATTTTGTTATTAATACACTTAAGCGACAAATGAGCGATATTAAGCTTGTTGTTTCATCACACATGCATCCTGATCATGCTGGTGCTGCACCAATTTTACGAAAAAAGCACAATATTCCAATTGCAGCTTTTCATGAGGCAGATGATTGGTATTCTGGAATAAGAGGACGTGTTCAACAAAAACTTGACACTTTAATGGCTTATTTTGTGGTTATTAAAACAAAAAAACCACGTAAAGCCTTTCGTTATCCTACAAAACTTAAGCCTGATTATAAATTATACGATCAGGATAAATTGCCTTATTTTGATGATTGGACTGTTATTCATGCGCCAGGTCACACAACGCATCAAATTGTTCTTTATCATACTAAGAAACAAATTTTGTATGCAGCTGATACTGTTTTGAGAGTGGGAGGATATTGTATTTTGCCTTTTCCCATTAATTTGAAAAATATTGCAGCCGAAACTTTATTGAAATTATCAAAATTGCACATTAATAAAGTGCTATTGGCTCATGGTGGTGTTTGCGAAAACGAAAATTTTACAGAAATTTTTTTATCTTTAATTCCTAAAATTTATAAAAAATTAAAGCCACCTTTTAATTATTTTACCTTTATTTCAGGTCTTCCAAAACCTATAAAGGAATATATCGCAAAAGATAATAATTAAATTTAAATTCGGGCTAAATTCGAAAAAATATTAAATTTGTATTGAATTAAATAAACAATAGATTTTGAAAAACTAAAACTTTAAATAATGGATAAATTCTCAGGTATAGGCAGCAGTGATATAAATGCCATCGAAGATTTATTTCAAGAATATAAAAAAAATCCTGAAAGTGTCGACGAAAAATGGCGTTCGTTTTTTGAGGGTTTTGAGTTTGCTTTAAGCAATTACGATGCGCCAAATTCATCAAATTTAGATAACAAAAGTGTTTCGTCGAAAGAATTTGCACTTATTAATTTAATTCAGGCATACCGACAAAGAGGTCATCTATTTACAAAAACAAACCCAGTTAGAGCACGCAGAAAATATTATCCCACTTTGGATATTAAAAATTTTGGTTTTTCAAAAGCTGATTTAGAGCAAAATTTTGAAGCTGGCAATGAGCTTGGACTTGGGAAATCGAGTTTAAAGCAAATAGTTGATTTTTTAGAAACAACATACTGCCGCTCAATTGGTGCTGAGTTTGTATTTGTTCGTCAGCCAGAAGAGGTGAAGTGGTTGCAAAGGAGAATGGAAAAAACGCAAAATTTACCTTCATTTACTACTGAGCAAAAAAAGGGAATCTACAAAGAACTTGTAAAGTCAGTAGGTTTTGAAAAATTTATTCATAAAAAATTTATTGGTCAAAAGCGATTTTCGCTCGAAGGTGGCGAAGCATTAATTCCTGCACTTGATTTTGTCATAAAACATGGTGCTAGTATTGGAATTGAGGACTTTGTAATAGGTATGCCACACCGAGGACGTTTAAATGTACTAGCTAATACTTTACAAAAGCCTTACGAGCACATTTTACACGAATTTATTGGCACAGCTTATAACGAAGACGTGGCACTTGGCGATGTAAAATACCATTTGGGAGCTGATACTATTTTAAATTTGGCTAATGGTAAAAAAGTTAGTCTAAGTTTAGCACCTAATCCATCACATTTAGAGATGGTTGGAGCTGTGATACAGGGCATTACTCGTGGGAAAATTGAGCATAAGTACAATAGAAACTATAATAAAGTAGCACCAATTATAATACATGGCGATGCAGCAATATCTGCACAAGGAATTGTGTATGAGATTATTCAAATGTCAAAATTGAGTGGTTACCGTACTGGCGGAACTATTCACATGGTAATAAATAATCAGGTTGGTTTTACTACCAATTATACCGAAGGTCGTTCGAGTACATATTCTACTGATATCGCGAAGGTTACACGTTCACCTGTTTTTCATGTTAATGGCGACGATGTGGAAGCTTTGGTACATACAATTATAATGGCAATGGATTATCGTCAGAAATTTCATACTGATGTTTTTATTGACATTTTAGGCTATAGAAAATATGGACATAATGAGGGGGATGAGCCTCGTTTTACGCAGCCAATATTGTATAAAACAATTGCTAAGCATCCATCAGTAAGAGAGATTTATGCAGATGTATTAGAGAGGGAAAATGTATATACAAAAGAAGATATTAAGAATATAAATAAAGATTTTGATGATTTACTGGAGGAGAAATTAGAAATAGCTAAAAAACTTGATAAAGTACACATAGAGCAATTTTTTAAAAACACTTGGAAAGATTATCATTATCCTACAGATAACGATTTTAGACAAAAATTCGAAACTTCTATTTCACTTGATAAATTTAATGATTTAGTAAAAAAAATTAATCATTTACCTGAAGACCGAACTTTCTTTAAAAAGATTGTAAAACTATTTAACGATCGCCTAAAAATGGTAGAGGAAAATCGTTTAGATTGGGCAATGGGTGAACTTTTAGCTTATGCCAGCTTACTTACCGAAGGGCACAGTGTTCGAATAAGTGGCCAAGATAGTGAACGTGGTACATTTTCGCATCGACATGCAACATTAAGAGTAGAAAATTCGAATGAAAAATACGTACCATTAAAAAACATTGATGAAAATCAATCTCATTTTAGTATTTACAATTCATTATTAAGTGAATATGGCGTGCTAGGCTATGAATACGGCTATGCTTTAACGCATCCCAAAGGATTAACAGTATGGGAGGCACAGTTTGGTGATTTTTATAATGTGGCTCAAGCAATTATTGACCAATATTTGAGTGTAGGTGAGGAAAAATGGGGTTTACAAAACGGACTAACACTATATTTGCCACATGGTTACGAAGGACAAGGCCCCGAACATTCTAGTGCTCGAATGGAACGATTTTTAAATTTGGCTGTAAATAATAATATGCAAATTGTTGTTCCTAGTACGCCAGCAAATATGTTTCATTTATTACGCAGGCAAATGGCACGTAAATTTCAAGTACCATTACTGATTTTTACGCCTAAAAGTTTACTTCGTCATGCACAATGCGTATCTAAAGTAGATGATTTTACTTCTGGTAATTTTCAGGAAGTGATTGACGATGATAATGTAGATACTGATGAAGTTAGACGAGTGGTGTTTTGTAGTGGTAAAATTTATTATGATTTATTGGCTAAAAAACAAGAGTTTAAAGCTATAGATATTGCTTTAGTGAGAATTGAGCAATTGCATCCTTTTCCAAAAAATCAGATAAAACAAGTACTTAAAAAGTATAAAAATAATATGCTAACGCTTTGGGTTCAAGAAGAACCTGAGAATATGGGAGCTTGGAATTATATAAAAAATAATTTTACTTTTGCCGATATTGAGCATATTGCTCGTTTAGCAAGTGCTAGTCCAGCCGTAGGTTTAAATAAATTGCATGTACTTGGTCAGGAAGAAATAATTTACAAGGTTTTTCGTAAATGCGATTGTGAGCTAAACAATGTTTATTGCGGCCTTCAATGCGTTGTTGGTAAATCTCGAGAAGCTATTTTAAAGCAGCACAGGTATTTGTTTAACGATGATAAATAAGTATTAAAACTTTAAAAAAGATGGTTTTACTACCAATTTCGTGGGTAGAGATTCAAATTTCGGTGGCACTGCAAATTTTGAGGGATATAATAATGTTTAAATGTTTATTCGTTTAATTGATTAAAATAGTAATAATTACTTTTATTTTAAGTTTGTATGGTTTAACTTATAAACAGATAAGCAGATAAGCAAAGAATATTATGTTTAATCACTGTTTTGTATTTTAAATTAGTTACCCACGAAATTGGTAGTAGAACTAAAAAGCTATTAATTCCGATTGATAATTTAAGAAAATTAGCTGCAAAAAGTTAAATTTTTGTAAAGGCGAATAAAATATCAAATTGTAGAATGAAAATCTATAAAGATTCTTTATTTTTGGCGACTGGAAAGTAAAATTAAGATCTTTTAATATTATGATAAATCGACGATTTCTCCGAATCAAATTAATGCAGACAATTTTTTGTTACAATAGTGGGTCTGTAGATAATATGAAGGATGCGGAGAAGCTATTTTACCAAAGTGTGGCCGAAAGTCATAAATTATACTTCTTGTTTCTTGAATTGATTATGGAAGTGCTTAAATATTCCGAGCAAAAGATTGAAATTGCACGAAATAAGAAAATTCCTACTCACGAGGATTTAAATCCAAATTTTAAGTTTGTCAAAAATAGAGTCATTGAACAAATTAGAACGAGCGATGATTTTAAAGAATATTCAGCAAAATACAAATTATCATTGAGCGAAAAGCCTGAATTGGTAAAAAAAGTTTATCAGTTGCTGCTTGCATCCAATTTGTATAAGGATTATATGTCGGAGAAAAAAGATTCTTACGAGTTGGACAGAACGTTTTTGTCAAAATTCTACACTAAATTTTTACCTTATTGTGAAGATGTTTACAGTGTATTTGAAGAAATTTCTGTATTCTGGAACGATGAAATGGAATTTGTAATGAGTATTTTAGCTAAAACTATAAAGAAATTCACACAAACCGAAGGTATTTACATACGATTTTTGTCTCAATTTACTAGTTATGAAGATGAACGTTTTTCATTAGATTTACTTTCTGACACCATCGGAAACAAGGTGGAATATCAAAATACTATAAAAGAGTATAGTAAAAATTGGGATATAGAAAGAATTGCGAAAATGGATATGATTTTATTGCAAATGGCTGTGTCGGAAATTAAGCAATTTGATAATATTCCATTGCAAGTAAGTATGAATGAATATATTGAAATTGCCAAATTTTATAGTACTTCAAAAAGTAGTAGTTTCATCAACGGAATGCTTGATAGAATGAAAGAAAGCTATGATTTGAGTAATAAAATTGTTTTTTTCGACAAAAAAGCAAAATAAAATGTTGAAAACTTACCTTGTTTTATTTGCTTTGTTTGCTTTTATTTCTTGTGGTACAAATGCCCATAATGATTATGATGGAGCATATAATAAGGATATTATATTGATTGTAGATGGTGGTTTAGCTCATGATTTTGGTGAAGTTTTAGCAGGTGAAGTTTTAGCCCAACGGATTTATTTTACCGCTGATGGTATTGGTGCTTTAATCGTTAAAAATGTAACTTCGGATTGTGGTTGTACTGCTACAGATTGGACAAAAGAACCTGTTTTAGAAGGAGAGAAAGGCTATGTTGAAATTCAGTTTGATTCACATGGCTATATGGGAATACAAAATAAAAGCATTGTATTGGAAACAAATGCTTTGAATAAAAATATTGAAATAAACTTTTTTGTTAACGTTAAATAAATTTTGAAAATGAATATTTTATCTTTTTTACCTCTAATGTCTGGAGCCGAAGGCGAAGGTGGAGGTGCTGCTCAGTTAATTACTTTAGTACTAATAATTGGTGTTTTCTATGTGTTTTTAATTTTACCTCAGCGTAAGCAACAAAAAGCACTCAAAAAATTTCGCGAAGATATGAAAAAAGGCGACCGTGTTGTTACAACAGGCGGAATTTTGGGTAAAGTTGCTGATATTCAAGAAAAAACAATTACTTTAGATGTTGGTAATAGTATACATTTTAAAGTTGATAGAAACTCAGTTGTTAAAGCTGAGCAAAGTGAATCAGTTGAAAAGAAATAAAAAAAAGCAGTCTAAAAAGACTGCTTTTTTTTTCGCTTGAATACTTACTTCTGATACTAAACTACTATCAAATATATTAAAAACTTTCATTGTATAATACTACTTTACGAAGTCAATTTTAACTGATTACTAGTGATTTATATCTTTTTTGAGATTTAGTAGACAAAAGATTTTAATAGAAAGTAGAATGAAAATTTTGACAAAATTCAGTATTAAGGCAGCATCGTATTGCGATGTAGGAGGCAGTCTTTATAATTACAAAAATTGCTTCATTCGTTTGCAATGAAGTTTTTTAAAGACTTATTCACAGCAAAATAAAAGATTGCGCTAACAAGAACTATTAAGCATGACAATTCTGGAAATTTTACGCCCACTAACTCACTACAGTTTCCATTTATTATTACCAGGACTTATTGCTTATTTATTTTTTCGCTCAGAGTGGAAAAAAGCGTGGATAATTATGGTTCTTACATTGATTGTTGATTTAGATCACCTTTTAGCAAACCCAATTTTTGACCCAAATAGATGCAGCATAGGATTTCATATATTACATTCATATTACGCAATTGGAATATATTTTATTCTACTATTTTATAAAAAAACCCGAATAATAGCCACAGGATTACTCTTTCACATGTATACCGATTTTCAAGATTGTTTATGGATGGCTTAAGCAATTGACGATTTATTATTGTAGATTTACGATTATTACTTAGTTTTAAGTTTCGAGTGCTAAGCTTTAAGTTAAGATGAATATCTAGCAGTTATACTTAATAAAATTACTTCTGCAAATAACTATCACTCAGAACCTTACGAACATTCAACTGCTTGCCCCAAACATCGGGGAACCATTGTATAAACTACATCTATTTAATAAACTCATGTTCCTCAAACACTAAGGCCTCATAAGTAAAAACATCCGCCTGCCTCCATCCTTCCCTTCCAATGCCTGCTTTATGCTCTGAACAATATCCCAAAAAATACTCTACATTCCAGTTATTAGAACTTGCTACCTGCGGTAATAAAGTGCCAGTTCGTATTCCTTTTTGTATATAAATTCCATGCTTACCAATTTCAATCTCGCTCATGTCACTTATTTTTTTCAAAGGACTTAATACCGAAATTTCTATTTCTAAATCATCAAGTTCGTCAAAATCAACAGATTTAAATCTAGAATCCTTTGTAGCAGCAGCAATGGCCATTTCTTGTATTAACTCAAAAAGTGGAACATCTGAAGTAAAACGACCAATACATCCTTTTAGATTTTTATTTTTAGTAAGCGTCACAAATGCACCTGCTTCAATCAATAATTCGTCATTATCTATATTAGTAAATTTGGGGGTTTTAAAATGCTGTAAATATGCCTCTAAGGTTTTTCTGGCAATTTGTAAAAGTATTTTTTTACTACTGTTTGAAAATTTAAACGATTCCATAATTATATTTTTATTTT
>DAOVUO010000558.1 GCA_030632545.1 Bacteroidales bacterium | reverse complement strand
TGGGCTGTTATGACTGCTGTTGCTGTTCAGCATTTGAAAAAGCCAGTAAAATATGTACTAAGTCGCCATGATGATATCCGCATGACGGGTAAACGACATCCTTATGAATCGAGCTTTAAGATTGGACTATCAAAAGATTTAAAGATTCAAGCTTTTGAAGTTGACTATTTACAAAATTCGGGTGCTGCTGCTGATTTATCACCTGCAATTGCCGAGCGAACACTGTTTCACGCAACTAATAGTTACTTTATTCCGAATGTGAGAACTACAGTTTATAGCTGCAAAACAAATCTTCCGCCAAATACGGCTTTCAGGGGATTTGGAGGCCCTCAAGGAATGTTTGTAATTGAATCGGCTATTGCAAAAGCTGCCGAACAAATTGGGGTGAGCAAGATTGAAATACAAGAGGCAAATTTATTGGCTGAGAATGATGTGTTTTCTTATGGACAAATTGCCAAACAAGTTGAAGCTCAAAATACATGGTTTGACGCAAAACAGAAGTTTGATGTAAAAGCACTTGGCGAAGAAGTTAAAGTGTTTAATTCTAAAAATACTCGATTTAAAAAAGGCTTGTCATTAATGCCTATTACTTTTGGGATTTCGTTTACGAATACGCCTATGAATCACGCCAGAGCATTGATTCATATTTATCAGGATGGAAGTGTGGGCGTGAGTACTGGCGCAGTTGAAATGGGACAAAGTGTAAATACAAAAATGCTACAAATTGCTTCTGACACGCTTGGAATATCGCCCTCAAAAGTAAAACTGGAAACAACAAACACTACACGTGTTGCAAATACATCGCCAACCGCTGCAAGTGCCACTGCCGACCTAAACGGAAAAGCTGTGCTAATGGCTTGCGAAACATTAATTGGCAGACTAAAACAAGTTACTGCAAAAATGCTTTCAAAAGCAGAGCAAGATATTCAATTTAGAAATGATGTTGTGTATGTTCAGAATCAAAAGTCGGATATTACTTGGGAAAATGTTGTTGCTCAAGCAATGCTCGAAAGAGTTGCTTTAACTGAAAATGCTCATTACACCACACCAGTTATTCATTTTGATAAAACAAAAGAGAAAGGTCATCCTTTTGGATATCATGTATATGGAACAGCCGTTACACAAGTAACTATTGATTGTTTGCGAGGCACTTATGAATTTGATGCTGTAAATATTGTCCATGATTTTGGTAAAAGTATGAATATCGGAATTGATACTGGACAAATTGAAGGCGCATTAATACAAGGTATTGGTTGGATGACAATGGAGGAAATTGCTTTTGATGAAAAAGGAAAATTATTGTCTAATACATTATCAAGCTACAAAGTGCCAGATATATTTTCTGTTCCTAAAAAAGTAGAAGTGCTAGCACTGGAAACCGAAGGAAGTGAAATGGCCATCTTAAAATCAAAAGCCGTAGGAGAACCGCCTTTAATGTACGGAATTGGTGCTTATTTTGCCATACAAAACGCAGTAAAAGCTTTTAATCAAAACTATACATTTAAATTTCATGCGCCTTTTACACCCGAAAAGGTGTTGATGGCATTATATGAAAGCTAAAAACTATCTGCGACAAAGGAAGCAATCTTAGGAAAGTTAAGGCTTATTGGATAGTAAGCGACGGAATCGTCATTGCGACGAAGGAAGCAATCTCAGGAAAGTTAAGGGATGGCTTCGTTCCTCGCCATGACGGTAAACTTAAAACAAATAAAAAATTGAAACTAGAATACTCAAAATCAAATATAATTCGTGGTGCTCTAATATATAGCGTAGGCGATACATTAGCTTCTTTATTTATATATGAATTTTGTTGGACTAGATTAATT
>DAOVUO010000162.1 GCA_030632545.1 Bacteroidales bacterium | reverse complement strand
CATCCTTACTTTGGCCGAGTACCTCGAAGACTATGCTACAAGCGAAATAAAAATAAAGGGTTATGCTATGATTGAACGAAAAATTCTTGATTTAGCTAAATATCAGAAAACTGACATTCTTCAGAAAAAATTAGAGAAACTGAAAAATGGAGAGAGAGATTTGTATTTTTAGATTAGAATTAAGAATGCTACAGAGCTAATATAAAAAGTTAAAGTTCGTTTTTTTATAAACTAAAATTGGCCGTCACTAGCAAAGTATGACGGCCAAAGGTTTAAAAATTAACCAAAAAAACTATTTATTCCTCTTTATTATTACCGCTTGAAATTACATTTCCTTCCTCGTCTCTTTTAAGTAAGTTTCCATTATTTTCGGAATGACCAAAAATTTTCTGAATTTTAACACTGTAACGTTTTTTTAGTACTTTTCGTTTAAGTTTTAGAGTTGGTGATAGTGCACCGTTTTCAGTTGTCCATTGTTCGCAAACCAATAAGAACTTTTTGATAGATTCAGTTTTACCTAATGTTTTGTTCACTTTTTCAATTTCCTCTTGCATACGCTCAAGTACTTTTGGGTTTTCTATTAAATCAATATTGTCGCGATAATGGATTTTTTCTTTTGAACACCAATCGTGTATAAATTCGTAGTTTGGTGAAATAAGTGCAGCCGCAAATTTTTCGTTTTCACCCACAGTCATTGCTTGCTCAATGAAAAATGATTCTTTAAGTTTGTTCTCAATCACTTGTGGTGCAATATATTTGCCGCCTGAAAGCTTGAATATTTCCTTTTTCCTATCGGTAATTTTCAAAATATTATGTTCTAAAATCACCCCAATATCACCTGTATGAAACCAACCTTCAGAATCAATTGCTTCGGCTGTTTTTTCTGGAGCATTGTAGTAACCAAGCATTAAATTAGGCCCTTTGGTCAAAATTTCACCGTCTTCGGCAATTTTAACTTCTACTTTATCTATAATTGGGCCTACTGAGCCAAATTTTACATAAGGATAAAAATCTTGATTTACTGAAATCACAGGCGATGTTTCTGTTAATCCGTAGCCCTCAAATACATGAATTCCAGCTGCCCAAAATGTACGTGCTAAACGTGGTTGTAGTGCTGCACCGCCAGATATTACATATTTGATATTTCCACCTAAAGCATCTCGCCATTTAGTAAATATCAGTTTGTCGGCAATTGCAAGTTTTTTAGTGTACATTGCTCCATTTTCGTTGTTAAGTTCAAATTTGAGAGCTAATTCTACTGCCCAATGGAACAGGTTTCGTTTTATTCCAGTAAGAGCTTTCCCTTTCAGTAAAATTTTGTCGTATATTTTTTCTAAAACACGAGGTACTGAAACAAATATCTCTGGATTAATTTCTTGCATATCAGCAACAAGCGAATCAATACTTTCCGCATAATATATTCTTACGCCTTTAGATTGATATAAATAGTTAACCATACGTTCTAAAACATGGCATAAAGGAAGAAAACTTATAGCTTTATGTCCATGTTTTGCTGGTAATACATTAATTGTAGCTTTTACATTGGTTAAAAAATTATTGTGCGAAAGCATTACTCCTTTAGGATTTCCTGTTGTCCCTGAAGTGTAAATTATTGATGTTAAGTCATTAGGTTGAATTGTTTTTTTTATAGCTTCTAGCTCTTTTTTGTGTTTATCAGCATTAGCTTTACCTAATTCAATTATTTCATTGAAATTTTTAGCTCCTTCAATGTTATTATAGGTATATATTTCTTTTAAATTATCAATTTTAGCAACAATTGGCAAAAGTTTTACATATAAAATTGCATTTGAAACAATAAGTATTTTAGCTTCTGCATGTTCTAATACATATTCAAAATCATCGGAACTAATTGTAGGATAAATAGGAACATGTACAATTCCTAATTGAGCACTACCCATATCTGTAAAATTCCATTCAGGTCGGTTATTAGAAACAGTAGCAATTTTGTCGCCTTTTTTTAAGCCTAATTCCATTAAACCATAGCTAAAGTAGTTGCTATGTGTAATATAGTCGTCTATACTGAATTTTTCCCATTTTCCTCCACGCTTAACCGCTAATGCGTCATCAATATCTCCATAAGATTTTTTGTAGTCGTCTAGTAAGTCGAATATTCTTGTTGCTTCCATGCTTAATAAATGTTTATAAATTTACGTACCAAATATACAAAATAATCAAACATTTTATATGCCTGCATAGTAATTTACTGTTATTTATATTCAATTTAAATAAAATTTATGGAATTTGCATAATCGTATATCATAATATTAACTAACTTAACGTAGTTTTTTACTAAATCTGTAACGAGAAAGGCTGTAAATTAAGGTAAAACTAGTTAATTGTACAGTATCTGAATTTTTACATGATAAAAGAAAGTAATCTCTTTAGCTTTTAATTGCTTTTTTAAGTTTTTTTAAAAAATATTGACATGTATAGATAAATTCTATATCTTTATGTTTCTAAAATATTTTAAATTTAAAAAAATTATGGCAAGTTATTACAAAGTTATCGACGGGAAAAAATACGATGCAGGTCTGATTGAGGCTGCTGAAGAAGCTGTTAAAGGTCGTGGTGATGGTAGAATTTCTATGGATGATGCTAAAGATTTACTAAAAAAGGTAAAAGATGGTAATTCTTATACCGATATTGAAAAAGATACCATGGCTTATGTTCGTGAGAATTTTAAATGGACTGATGAAGCAGACGAATGGTTTAGAAGCGAAATTCGTAAATGGGCTGCTAATAAGTAGTACGTTATAAGGCTTCTTTTAGGAAGCCTTTTTTATTCGTGAATAATACTATTAAAATGTTTTCGTTAAGTTAGTATGTTCAGTTATATTGTAAACAATTATGCTTAAATAAATAATTATGAAAACGATTCGAAAACTAAGTCTTATGCTATTAAGTATGCTTTTTATGAGCAATTTAGCTTTTTCGCAATATAAAATAATTGTGAAATCGAAAACAAGTATTAAGCAATTACAAATTAAAAATACAATTACAGGTGCAATTAGTAATATTCCAACTTGGAATAAGACTGGTGGTGGTTTCTTACTTGTTGTTGCAGATTTGGAAAAAACCGAAATTGTAGCATCTGCTTTTATGGAAATTCAACTGTATCGCATTGATAACAAAGAATCTACTACTTGGGTGCAGATGAATAGTGGACAAAAACTTACTATTGGCGACTGTTTTGATATTTACGGAACCACAGCTACTTCAAATGGAGAAGATTTAGCCAATGTTTCAGAATTTTTTACCAGTGTATTTACGGGATATTCGGTTTCGGGAACAAATATGGTGGTTAGAGGTGGTAGTAAAATTGAATTTCATGAGCCAAAATCTAATTTTTTTGACGCTGATGAAATTTCATTTGCTTGGAAAGCAAAATCCGAGGTAGAAAAAATTAATTTAAAAGATCTTACTACTAATAAATTAGTATGGACTGCTAGGGCTGGTTTTACTGAGAGTAAAATTGATTATAAGCTTATTGCAAATGATTTGGGCGAAAAGGCTGGTGAACTTTTAAAAGTGGGTAACGAATATGAGTTACAATTTTTTGTAAAAGGTGAGAAGGATGCCATTACTAAAAAGTTTAATATTACTCCAGCATATTATAATATGGCAAGTTCTAATTCTTTTCTTTCATGGGAAAACTTAATTGTTACTTGGCAATCTCAGCAGAAAATTAGTTATGCGTGGATTGAAGATTTGGAAGGAAATGCTGTTTGGGAAGCCGAAAATTTAGAGAATAACAAAATTGATTTTATTTATTTACAAAAATCAATGGAAATATTTGAAGCGGGTAAATATAAACTTATATTAGAGTATAATAAGCTACAGGTTCCATTTGAATTCGAAATTTTTGCTTCGCCTGAAGAAGTAGAAGAATTAAAAGGATTTTTAGTTGAATAAAAAGATTTGTCAGTATATTATGATTCAAATACTGACAAATCTTTTATCAAAAAGTCATAATTTCAGTATTATTTGCTGTAAAATATGACTTTTTTTCCTTTTTTAACTTTGGTATCTAAATTGATAAACTAAAGGAAATTAAATTAAAATATAGCTAGAATGGCAAATTTAGAGTTCTTAAACGAGCAAACTTTTAAAGAGAAAGTTTTTAATTACGAAGCAAATAAAGATTGGAAATATGAAGGAGATGTTCCTTGTTTAATAGATTTTTACGCAGATTGGTGTCAGCCATGTAAAATGGTAGCTCCAATTTTAGAAGAATTACAATCGGAATATGGTGATAAAATTAAGATATATAAGATTGATACTGAAAAAGAACGTACTTTAGCAGGGATGTTTGGTGTGCAAAGTATTCCTTCTTTACTTTTTGTTCCTAAAGATGGTCAGCCACAAATGGCAGTTGGTGCTTTACCAAAAGAGACTTTCAAAAAAGCAATTAAGGACGTATTAAATGTTGATGAACCAGCAGTTTAATTTATATCTGTAAGCAAAATTATAGCGGTATTTACATAGTAAGTACCGCTTTTTGTTTGGATTATACTTGTTGATTTATATCTTTGCGCATATTCATAAATAGGGGTGCCTTAATATTTCGGGCTGAGAATATACCCATTGAACCTGATTCAGATAATGCTGTCGCAGGGAAATGTAAAAGCCCGCTTAATATTAATCAGATTATTATGAAAAGAGTTTTATTCTTTTTTATGGTGTTTTTATATACTTATCAATTAGGTGCTCAAATTGTATTTTCTGGAAAAGTAAGTGATGAAAATCAGCAGGTACTTGCTGGGGCTAATGTTGTTGTAAAGCAAAGTTTTTTGGCTGCTAGTACAAATATGAACGGTGAGTTTGAATTTGTTTTTCCAAAATCAGGAAAATATACTATTGAAATTAGTTTTTTAGGCTATAATAAACTAATTACTCAAATTGAGTTATTTGAAAATACAGAAATGGAATTTATTCTTCAGTTAAATGACATTTTGACAGATGAAGTGCTTGTTTTAGCAACAAGAGCCGGAACTACAACTCCATTTGCTTATTCTACAATAGATAGAGAAGAAATTATTGAGAAAAATAATTTTCAAGATATTCCATATCTGCTTAAAAATACAGTTTCTTTGATTACTAGCTCCGATGCTGGAACTGGTGTCGGTTATACTTCTTTGCGAATCCGAGGAAGTGATTTAAGTAGAATTAATGTTACAGTAAATGGTGTTCCGCTCAACGATTCTGAATCGCACGGTGTTTGGTGGGTAAATATGCCCGATTTTGCCCAATCTGTAAATTCTATTCAAATTCAACGTGGTGTGGGAACATCTACTAACGGTGCTGGTGCATTTGGGGCAAGTCTAAATTTTCAGACAAATCAACTCAATAGAGAAGCTTATGCTGCAATTAGTTCTGAAATTGGCACTTTTAATACTTTAAAAACTAATATTACATTTGGAACAGGGCTTTTAAACGGCAAATACTCGGTAGATGGTCGTTTGTCAAAATTGAAATCTGATGGTTTTATTGATAGAGCTTATTCTGATATGGAAAGTTATTATATATCAGCGGCATATTTTAGTAAAAAAACAATGTTGAGAGCTATTCATTTTGGTGGAAGAGAAAAAACTTATCTGGCTTGGTGGGGTGTGCCAAAAGTTCGTCTGGAAAATGATTTGGATGGAATGAATCGTTACGAAGAACATTATCTGTATACGGCGGAGCAAACAGAACACATGTTATATTCCGATAGGCTCACTTATAATTATTACACTTATGATGATGAAACTGATAATTATTTGCAAAAGCATACTCATTTAATTTTATCGCATCAGTTTTCTAATTATTTGAACTTTAATTTAGTAGGACATTATACACATGGTGATGGTTATTATGAGCAATATAAAATTAGCGAAAATTTTTCAGACTATGGTTTGAGCGAGTTTATAATTGGCTCTGAAAGTATCAGTTCAACCGATTTAGTACGTCGTAAAAATTTGGGTAACGATTTTTACGGATTTACTTATAATCTGGAGTATTCGAATAGTAAAATACATGCCTTTATGGGGGGGGCTTGGAATCAATATCTAGGTAGTCATTTTGGGACAATTATTTGGGCAGAAAATGCTCAATATATACCTATCAATTACCAGTGGTATAATAATCGTGGTATAAAAACTGATTTCAATTTTTTTGCTAAAATTGATTATGAAATTTTGGCAGGTTTAAACGTTTATGCTGATATTCAGTTTCGTCAGATTGGGTATAAAATTTATGGTAATGACGATGATTTAAGGGTTTTGAGTACTGATACAATATACAATTTTGTAAATCCAAAGGTGGGATTATTTTATAAATTAAGCGATAATAGTCGT
>DAOVUO010000538.1 GCA_030632545.1 Bacteroidales bacterium | reverse complement strand
TAAAATTAAGTTTAAATTATGCTTGGCATTAACCAACTGGCTTTTAATGGCAAAATGCCGAATTTTATCGTTATTTAAATCCACTTCTGCATTCAACACATCAAGTTTGGTGCTTTTACCGTAATCAAAATTATATTTTGTTCGTAATAATCGGTTTTCGGAAATAACTATACTCGATTGTAAATTATTTTCACTTTCGGTAAGATTTGCCACTCCGTAATACGCCAAGAATAACTGCAATAATGTACTTTCTACAATTTGACGAGCTTCTAATTGCGATAAATTATAACTCTCTTTCCACTTTTTGTATGTATGACTCCGCCCAAGTCCATCAAATAAAGTATAGGCTACACCAATAGAAGCGTTATATCCTAAACTACTAGAGCCATCTACAGAACTTGTTGTTCCGTCCTGATACTCATAATCTAAGTTTGCATTGGCATAATTAGTTCCTGCTCTTACCGTAATTTTAGGAAGATAATTACTATTGTAGATACTAGTATTATTTTTAGCGACCTGCAAACTATTTTTAGCTATTTTTATTCCGTAATTTTGCTCAAGCGTAATTGCAACAGCACTATCCTTTAGTAATATATCTTGAGCTAAAACACTTGAACTAAAAAGCATTAGAACAAAGCCAATTAATACTTTATATGTATTTGATAGTTCGTATCTCGTAATTCGTAATTCGTAATTCATAATTTGTAATTCATAATTATTCTATCGCATCAGCTTCTTCGGCAGCTCTTTTCTCAATAATTGCTCGCTCTACCTCTTCCTTAGTAACTTCTTTTCCTGTTCGAAGCCATTTTATAAATACTTTAAACGAATTTCCGAGCGAAAGCAATAATGGCAACATCAGCAAAGTTAAAAATGTACCAATAATAATTCCGTAGGATATTGAAATAGCCATTGGTTTTAAAAACTGTGCTTGCCTACTTTCTTCGAGTAATAATGGTGCTAAACCTGCAACTGTTGTTAGAGATGTAAGTACAATTGCTCTAAAACGAGAAATACTTGCCTGAATCAGCGCATCGTTAAATTTTAAGCCTTCTCTTAAAAAGCTATTAAACTTACCAACCAGCACTAGTCCATCGTTAACCATAATTCCGAGCAATGCAATAATACCTAACCACGAAAGTATATTTATTTGAAAACCATGAATATAATGACCCCAAACCACACCTATCAAACTAAAAGGAACCATAATTAATAATAATAATGGCTGGCTATACGACCTGAAAGTAAATGCAATGAGTATATAAATAACGGCTAATATTATTGGACCAACTGCTTTAAGTGATGTAACAGTTTTTTTCGATTCTCTGTTTTGTCCTTCATATAAAGCAAATACTGTTGGATACAAGGCTTGAATTTGCGGCATTATTCGCTGCTTAATATCATCAATAATCTCAATAGGACTATCTTTTTTCGAAAGCATATCGGCAGTAATCTGAATTTCTCGCTTGCCGTTTAAGTGATTAATAGCCACTTCGCCTCTAATTATTTCGTAATTAGCAATTTCGCTAAATGGCACTCTTTTTCCAGTAGCTGTAACTATCCACATATTATCTAAATCGGTAATTGACGAGCGATCTTCTTTTGCATAGCGCACCCAAACACGTATTTCGTCCTGCCCACGCTGAAAACGCTGTGCCATCACACCAAAAAAGCCACTACGCACCTGACCTAATACCGTCTGTAAGGTTAATCCAAGCAAATATGCATTATCTTTTAGTACAATTCTAATCTCTTTAATTCCTTGAGGGTCGTTATCAGAAACATCCTTTAACATTGGATTAGCTTGCAACTCATCTTTTAAAGCAATTTTAGCCGCCTTTAGCTCCTCAATATTACTTCCAAGTAAGGACACTGAGATAGGGCTACCACCAAAATTGCCACCTGAACCAAATATTAACTTTTCTACACCGTGAATTACACCCACTTTATCTCGCAATGCATTTGTAATCTCTGGCGAAGAAAACTCACGACTTTCGCCAGGCAATAAATTTATAGATAATGAGGCATTTGCTGTTCCTGGCCCAATCCGCTTAACAATATTCTGAACAACAGATAAATTCCCTGTTTGTTTTGCTGTAAACTCTTTGTCAATTTCCAAAGCAGCAGCTTCGATAAGAGAAATAACCGAATCGGTAATATGCTCGTTTGTACCTTGTGGCATACTAAGTGTAACGCTAATTCTGTCGCT
>DAOVUO010000116.1 GCA_030632545.1 Bacteroidales bacterium | reverse complement strand
TTTGATTATCTGCTTAACTGTTTATTTGCTTGTAAATTAAACCATACAAACTTAAGATAAAAGTAATTATTACTATTTTAATCAATTAAACGAATAAACATTTAAACATTATATATATCCCTCAAAATTTGCAGTGCCACCGAAATTTGAATCACTACCCACGAAATTGGTAGTAGAACCTTATTTTTGTGTCTGATAATCTATAATTTTTACGACTTATCACATTTAATGTATCACCTTAAATTTATTCTAAATATTTACACTTCGAACAAAAATACACTCAAAAATCAGTTCTTTTTTAAACTTTGTAGTAATTATCAATGTTACAAGCGTTTTTTAGATAAAAAAGAAGTATTTATTTATGATACAAATATCTTTATCACTTTTGATTAACGCAAATAAATAAAAATTATTAAAATAATATTAATTTTATATTTGCTGTAATATGTTGGTTCTTTGCTGTTTGTGCGATTCCGTTATTTATTATGTATAAATAGTTTGTTTAATATTTTAGCTATAATCTTTTTTTTTTTAATTTCGGCAACTAGAAATGATGTTTTGATATCGTTCAAGATGTTATGGAGAGGTGGCCGAGTGGTCGAAGGCGCACGCCTGGAAAGTGTGTATACCTCACAAGGGTATCGTGGGTTCGAATCCCACCCTCTCCGCTCTAGCACATTTATTATAATTAAAAAGAGAATTAAATCGTTATTAATCAAAACAGAAAACACACCATGAGAAAGTTATTAGCTTTATTGACTGTTTTTTCGGTACTCACATTTTGGGGGGCAACAATTACCTTTGCACAAGAGATGGAAGGTGACTCAACCGAAATCGTAGAAAATTCGGATTCTACCTTAGTAGAAACAATGGATTCTACGGCAGTAGCAGATGTAAGTCAAGCAGCAGGACAAGAAGAAACAGTAGTAGCAGAAGAAGAAGTTGAACCATTGCACAAGATAGTGAAGCAGAAATTCATTGAAGGTGGTGCCGGTTTTATGGCATTCGTTCTTTTGACTTTAATTATTGGTCTTGCATTTGTAATTGAGCGTATTATTTACTTGAATCTTGCAAGTACAAATACTGATAAATTACTTAGCAACATTGAAAATGCTTTGCAATCAGGTGGTGTTGAAGCAGCAAAAGAAGTTTGTCGTTCAACAAGAGGCCCAGTAGCAAGTATTTTTTATCAAGGTTTAGACCGTGCAGACGAAGGTGTAGAAATGGCTGAAAAATCAGTTATGTCATACGGAAGTGTGCAAATGGGTCTGCTTGAGAAAAACCTTACTTGGATTCAGCTTATGATTTCAATTGCACCTATGCTTGGTTTTATGGGTACAGTAATTGGTATGATTGGCGCATTTGATGCCATTCAGGAAGCCGGTGATATTAGTCCTGCTCTTGTGGCTGGTGGTATTAAAGTAGCATTGATTACAACTGTATCAGGTTTGATAGTTGCAATTATCTTACAAGTATTCTATAACTACATAGTATCAAAAATTGATTCTTTAGTTAGTTCAATGGAAGATTCTTCAATTTCATTAATAGATATTCTTTACAAAAATCAAATTAAAAAATAATTCTAATGGATAGCAATTTAACAAAAATATTAAATATATTTCTGTATTCACTGCTTGGCATTACGGTTGTTTTGACTATCCTTTTTGTCAATGGTGGTATTACACCTGAGTCAATCAATTCGTTATATCCAGAGCCGGTTTTTACAACATTCTTGCTGAATTGGACTTATTTCTTATTTGTTTTGTCTTTAGTAATTACGTTTGTATTTGCAGGTATTAGTGTTATCAGAAATCCTAAAGATGCTGTACGATCTTTAATTGTATTAGCTATTTTTGGTGGAATCATATTAATTGCATGGTCAATGTCAGATGGAACTGAACTTAATTTAGTTGGTTACACTGGTAAAGACAATGTTGAATCAATACTTAAGTTTGCCGATACTATATTATACACTTCCTATGTTTTATTAGTGGGAGCGCTTCTAGCGGCATTCGGTTCAGTTTTATTTAAATTAAGAAGATAACAAATAGCTGCTTGTTTGTTCAGGCAGCCATATATTCCTAAAAATATTCCATTATGGGTAAAAGACAAACACAGGAAATAAATGCTGGCTCAATGGCTGATATCGCTTTCTTGTTGTTGATATTTTTTCTAGTAACAACAACAATGGATGTGGATTCAGGATTGTCGCGACAACTTCCACCACCTGCCCCTGATGAAGAAGCCGATCAACCGCCTCCAATTAGGGAAAGGAATGTACTTATTGTTCTTATTAATAAAGATAATCAGCTTGCCGTAGAAGGTGAACTATTTAATGTAGTGAATCTAATGGATAAAGTAAAGATTTTTGTTACTAATCCAAGAAACGATAAAGATTTATCTGATAATAACACATTAGCTGAAAGACGTGATATAGCTATTGCTGATAATAAGGAGAATGACGTTCATAGATATACTCGTTTAATCAAGGTTTTTGGTTCGAGTATTAGAGTTTCAAAAGGAGTAGTTTCTTTGCAGAATGACAGGGGAACATCTTATAAAATGTACATTGCAGTTCAAAATGAATTGGTTTCAGCTTTTAATGAATTGAGAGATGAACTTTCGCAACAAACTTTTGGTAAAAAATATAATGATTTGTCGGAAGATAGTCAAAAGCTTGTAAGAGAGATTTATCCTTTAAGTATATCAGAAGCTGAACCTAGAAATATAGGAGGATAGAAAATGCAATTTCGTAAGAAAAAAGCCGGAGGAACACCTCCAATATCAACTGCCTCGCTTCCTGACATAGTATTTATGTTGCTTTTCTTTTTCATGGTTTCAACCACGATGAGAGAAACAGATTTGAAAATTAAAGTACATGTGCCAGAAGCTACGGAAATAAAAAAGTTGGAGAAAAAATCATTAGTAAGTTATATCAATGTGGGTATTCCCCTTGAGAATTTTCGTGATATTTATGGTACTGAACCTAGAATTCAGTTAAACGATAAATTGTCGGATATTAATGATATTAGTGGATTCATTGAAATGGAGCGTAAAAAGCACGATGAAAATGAAATTCCAAAATTAACTACATCCTTGAAAGTGGATGAGGAAGCAAAAATGGGCATTGTTACTGATATTAAGCAAGAGCTTAGAAAAGTACAAGCACTTAAAATAAACTACTCAACCCGAAAAGGGGTAAAAAGAGAATAGATTTTGAAGCCTCCGTAGAAATATGGAGGCTTTTTTTATTAAAATAATTTTGCTTTTTCAAATAGCTTGATTACTTTTGAGGCGTAGCAAATTATAAATTTTGAAATGAGATTATTTTCTGCATATTACTTGTATTATTTTTATTTCTGGACAAACTCTAGTCGGGATGGAATAATATTGTAATTACATTATAAGTTACTAATTTAAACCCGGCGAGAAATCGACCGGGTTTTTTATTTTTTAGAATATGATTATAGATGAAGCTGATGTTGTAAAGCGAGTTGACGAGTACTTTTTTTCGTCTAAACTAAGAGAACTTGCAAATTTAAAACAAAAAGGTTACCCAATAATTAATTTAGGCGTTGGAAGTCCTGATTTGCCACCTCACCAAGAGGTTGTTGCTGAAATGAAAGAGCAATTAATAATGAATAATTCTCATGGTTATCAGACTTATAAGGGAAATTCTAATTTTCTTATTGCATTGCAGACATGGTATAAGCAGTATTTTAATGTGAATCTTAATTCAGAGTCTAATTTTTTACCTTTAAATGGATCAAAAGAGGGAATTAGCTTTATTCTGCATTCTTTTATTAATCCTGGTGATTCTGTTCTTGTTCCAAATCCTGGTTACCCTACTTATAAAGCAGCTTCATTACTTAATTATGCAAATGTAGATTATTACGAATTAAAAGCTGAAAATAATTTTTATCCTGATTTTGATGCGCTTGAAGCTCAGATTAAATCTAATACAAAAATCATATTTTTGAATTATGCTAATATGCCAACAGGCGTGCCAGCTACAAAAAAAGTTTTTAGTGAGTTTGTTCGAATTGCTAAAAAGCATAATGTACTACTTGTTAATGATAATCCTTATGTTTTTTTACATCATGAGCAATTATCAATATTTAGTGTAGAGGGTGCGCTTGAAGTCGCAATTGAGTTAAATTCTTTAAGTAAATCTCATAATTTAGCTGGTTGGCGGATTGGCATGGCTGTGGCAAATGTCGATTATATAAATGTATTGCTGAAAATGCGTAGTAACGTTAATTCAGGGCATTTTTTACCTATTCAGGAAGCTGCAGTTAAAGCTTTAAATTTACCTAAAGAATGGTACGCCAAGCAACAGAATATTTATTTTCGTAGAAGAGCTATTTTTGAACAAGTTTTGAGTGATTTAGGCTGTGAATTTGTTCCAAATCAAGGTGGAATGTTTGTGTGGGCTAAAGTTCCTGAGGGATTTACTAGTGGTAGTGAATTTTCAGATTTTTTGTTGTACGAAGGTAATGTTTTTGTTACTCCTGGAATTATTTTTGGCTCTCAGGGGGAGAAGTATTTTAGAATTTCCTTGAGTATTAGCGATTCTGAACTTAAGGAAGCCGCAAATAGAATTGTAAGTGTGATGACTAAAAAGGTAGTTTTATGATAGTAACAATTATAGGTTTAGGTCTTATTGGTGGTTCAATGGCTTTAGATTTGAAAAAACGTGGTTTTGCTTCTCAAATTCTGGGTGTAGATTCAAATAAGGAACATGCTAGGCGTGCAGAAGAAATTGGTTTTGTTGATGCTATAGTAGATTTAAAAGATGCAGCTAAACTTTCAAATGTTATTATTCTTGCTGTACCTGTAGATGCTAGTATTCAGTTAATTAATGAAATTTTACCTCAATTGGATAGTCAAATATTAATTGATGTAGGTTCAACAAAAGAACCTCTTATTAATGTTGCAAATCAACATGAGAATCGAAATTTATTTTTAGCCGCACACCCAATGGCAGGAACAGAATTTACTGGCCCAGATTCTGCTATTTCAGGATTATTTGATAATAATGCAGTTATTTTTTGTGATGTAGAAAATTCTTCAACAAAAGCCGTTAGTATGGCAGAAAAACTTTTTACTACTTTAAATATGCGTAGAATAGATATGGATGCCAAAAGTCACGATGTTCATGCGGCTTACGTCTCTCATATTTCACATATAAGTTCATTTGCTTTGGCTCTTAGTGTTTTACATAAAGAGAAGAATGAAAAGAATATTTTTGATATGGCTAGTGGTGGTTTTACTTCAACTGTTCGTTTGGCTAAAAGTTCGCCAGCAATGTGGGCTCCTATATTCTTACAAAATAAGGCAAATGTGACTGAGGTTTTAGACACTTATATCAATTTTTTATATGATTTTAAACTGGCATTATTTAACGATGATGAAAAACGTTTATATGAATTAATGAATAGAGCAAATAGTATACAACCAATATTACAAAATAAAGAAGAAAAACTTGTTGAAATAACAAAATAACGTAGAGAATTATGAGTGAAATCAAAATATTACCATTAGCAGATTGGGAATTGAGTTCGGACCGACCATTTGTAGTGGCTGGGCCTTGTAGTGCAGAGTCAGAAGAGCAAGTTTTAAAAATTGCATCACAATTGGATAAAGATAAAGTACAATTATTTCGTGCAGGAATATGGAAACCACGCACTCGACCAAATGCATTCGAAGGTGTTGGTTCTATTGGATTGAAATGGTTACAAACTGTAAAGAAAGAATATGGATTTAAAATTACTACCGAAGTAGCTAATGTAAAGCATGTATATGAGGCACTTAAAGCTGGTGTAGACGTGTTGTGGATTGGTGCACGTACAACTACAAATCCTTTTGCAGTTCAGGAAATTGCTGATGCTTTGCAGGGTGTGGATATTCCTGTATTTGTGAAAAATCCAGTAAATCCTGATTTGGAGCTTTGGATAGGGGCGATTGAGAGAATTCATCAAGCTGGAATTAATAGAATTGGTGCTATTCATAGGGGGTTTTCATCTTATGGAAAGAGCAAATACAGGAATATACCACATTGGCAAATTGCTATCGACTTAAAGCGTAGATTACCAGAAGTAGCTTTAATTAACGATCCATCGCATATTACTGGAAATTCCGATTTAATTGAAATGGTTTCGCAAAAGGCAATGGATTTGAATTTTGATGGATTAATGATTGAAACACATAATGAACCTTCTAAGGCATGGAGTGATGCAAAACAGCAAATTACTCCTTTCCATTTACATGAAATCCTTAATCGTTTGGTTTTGCGTGATGAATTGATGGATGAAGCTCTTTTGCCTGACACTTTAGAGGAGTTGCGAGCAAAAATTGATCAATTGGATAATGACCTGCTTGATTCGTTGATGAATAGAATGGATGTTGTAGGGAAAATAGGGGAGTGGAAAAAGAAAAATAATATTAGTATTTATCAATCTTCTCGTTTTGAAGATATTTTAGAAGCTGTTCGTGAAAAAGCAATAAGTTTGGGCTTAAAGCCTGAATTTGCTGAAATTATTTTTAAAGCAATTCATGAGGAATCAATTAGTCTTCAAACATCAGTTTTGAATACACAATTTGAGCAAGTAAAAAAATAATGCAGCAAATAAGTTCTTATAAGATAGGTTCGGCTTTTTTAAAAGGTGAAATTAAAGCACCAATCTCAAAAAGTGTATTGCAGCGAGTTATTGCTGCTACTTTTTTGGCTAGGGGCGAGAGTCGGATTTTTTCTTATACATTAAGTGATGATGTGGATGTTGCTCTTAATATTATTAAAAATTTGGGTGCGGATTTAAGTATTTCTAAATCTGAAATTATTGTTAAAGGGGGAAACTGGAATCCTAGCCATGAACTTAATGTGGGGGAGGCAGGTTTGTCAACTCGTATGTTTACGCCAATTGCAGCTTTGAGTGGGCGAGAAATTAAATTTGTTGGTGAAGGAAGTATTTTAAAGCGACCTATGGATTTTATGGTTAAACCTTTGGCGCAATTTGGTGTTGAATTACAGACAAATAAATCATTTTTGCCGTTTATAATTAATGGCAAGTTACATGGTGCAGAGGCTTTTATTGATGGTTCAAAAAGCTCTCAATTACTAACAGGTCTTTTAATGGCGTTGCCCTTGGCTGAGCAAAACAGCCTTTTGCATGTTCAATATTTAAAAAGTATTCCTTATATTGAATTGACTTTGGATATTATGAAGCAATTTGGTGTTTATGTTGAGCATGACGATTTTAAAGTTTTTAGAATTAAGGGAAATCAGCATTATAATGCTATAGACTATACTCCAGAAGGTGATTGGAGCGGTGCTGCCTTTTGGTTTGTAGCAGCCGCAATTAATGGTGATATTCAAATTTCTGGATTAAAATCAGACT
>DAOVUO010000517.1 GCA_030632545.1 Bacteroidales bacterium | reverse complement strand
GGGAAAAACGCATGTTAGTTTACCTCTCCCAGTAATTTTATATAGCCAAGTGAGTGGATGGCATTTATTTAGTTCTGGAAAATTAGCACACGCTCATACATACAATAATTTTAAATTAGTTACTAGTGGAAATAACAAAGGGAAAATTATTGAATTATTAGATGAGTCAACTATTCAAGCAGAATTACCTGAAGAAGAGTTTTTAGCTTTGAAAGAAAAGGGTAACGCTGAAGAAATGGGGATTTATCCGCTAGATATTTCAATAACGAAAAATGTAGTATCTCTTTGGGTTAGTATTATTATACTTCTATTAGTATTTTTAAGTGTAGCTAGAGCTTATAAGCGTAATCCAAATAAAGCCCCCAAAGGATTACAATCGTTTATGGAGCCAATTATTATGTTTGTTCGCGACGATATTGCAATTCCATCGTTAGGAAAAGATAAGTACGAAAGATATATACCTTATTTGCTTACTATTTTCTTTTTTATCTTTTTGAATAATTTAATGGGATTAATTCCATTTATTCCATTTGGAGCAAACCTTACAGGTAATATTGCTGTAACTATGGTAATGGCTGTATTTACATTTTTGATTACAAACTTTAGCGGAAATAAAGCTTATTGGCAACATATTGTAAATATGCCTGGTGTTCCTTGGTGGTTAAAATTTCCAGTTCCATTAATGCCAATTGTAGAAATTTCTGGAATGTTTATTAAACCATTTGTTTTAATGGTTCGTTTGTTTGCCAATATTACAGCAGGTCATATTATTGTATTAGGCTTTTTTAGCTTGATATTTATTTTCGGTGAAATTAATATGGCGGCAGGTTATGGAGCTTCAATTATTTCGGTAAGTTTTGCTGTTTTTATGGGATTGCTTGAATTGCTGGTAGCATTTATTCAAGCGTATGTATTTACTTTGCTTTCGGCTATCTATTTTGGAATGGCTACCGAAGAGCATCATTAATTAATTTGTTTTTTTATCATCAAATCTATATAAATTATGATTTCATTAGCAATTATTTTAGAAGCCCTTGCAGGTGCTGGTTTAGCTAAATTAGGCGCAGGTATTGGTGCAGGTATTGCTGCAATTGGTGCTGGTATTGGTATTGGTCGCATTGGTGGTTCTGCCATGGATGCAATTGCACGTCAACCAGAAAGCGTTGGCGACATTCGTTCAAATATGATTGTTGCTGCTGCCCTTATCGAGGGTGTTGCTTTCTTTGCATTGGTTGTTAGTTTCTTAATCTTATTCGTATAATTAAGAACTTTTTCTTGTGAGTCGGCGATTGGCCGATTCGCAGGATTTTATTGATTTGTAATTAATAAAATTGATATAATATTTAAGATATGAGTTTAGTAACGCCCGGTATTGGATTGTTATTTTGGATGTTGATTTCATTTGGCATTCTTCTTTACATTTTAAAAACATTTGCTTGGAAACCAATTTTAGGTTCAATCAAAGACCGTGAAAAGTCTATTGATGATGCACTTAAATCTGCTGAAAAAGCTCGCGAAGAAATGACTGAAATTACTGCTGATAATCAAAAAATTTTGGACGAAGCACGTAAGCAAAGTGAAATAATTATTCGTGAAGCGAAAGAAATGAGTCAGCAGTTAAAAGATGAAGCAAAAAAACGTGCTGACGAACAAGCTATAAAAATTGTAGAGGATGCAAAACTTCAAATTACTGCTCAAAAGCAAGCTGCAATTGTTGAAATGAAAGAAGAAGTGGCTAAATTGTCCATTCAAATAGCTTCTAAAGTGGTTAAAGCTGATTTAGCTACCAATGGTAAACATATTAAGTTTATCAATGAGTCTTTAAATGAAATTGAATTAACTTAATTCATTAAAATGAACGAAAGTAAAATATCTGTTCGATACGCTAAAGCTTTATTTGAAGCTGCCTTGAGTGCTGATAATTTAGATATAGTACGTGCAGATATACTCATGATAAATGAGCAGATTAAAGAGGTTGAGGAACTTAAAATATTGATTGAAAGTCCTGTAATTTCGACTTCTGAAAAGAGAAAGGCGTTTAAAGCTGTTTTTTCTGAAAAAATTCAAAAGCTTACGATGGATTTTATTGATTTAATGACAAACAATAAACGTGAATTTTATTTGGAATCAGCATTTAGGTATTTTAACGAGTTGTACAAAAAGAGTAAAGCAATTAAATCTGCTGAAATTACAACTGCTGTTACTTTAGATACTGTCTCTCGTCAGAAAATCGAAACAATTATTCGCTCTATTTTTAAGGTAGATATTGAATTATCAACAAAAGTAAACGAAGATATAATTGGTGGACTTGTAATACGTGTTGATGATCAGCAATACGATTTAAGCGTTGCTTCAAAGCTTCGCGAGATTGAAAATAGTTTATTAAACGCTTAATTAAGAAAATTTAAATTAATAGATATGTCAGGAATT
>DAOVUO010000454.1 GCA_030632545.1 Bacteroidales bacterium | reverse complement strand
TCTTCAAATACATTAAAAAAATATAAACTCATAATAAACATATCCACAATAGTAATTATAATAGCAATAAGCAATGCCAATGTTTTGGGCGATGATGATTGGAATTTATTCATAATACTTTCTTCTTTTGACTTTTACTCTAATCACAAAACAGATAAATAGATTGATTAACAGGAATTTGCAATTTCGTAAAGTAAAACTAAAATCTTTTGTCTGTAAAAAGTTATGTTGGTAAGGTAGAAATAATACAGACTTAATATTGGCTTAACACTAAAAACTTTGTTTATCTCTACTTTTGCCGCATTAAATACAAATTATTATGGAAACATTATTTATTGTCATGATAGTCATTTTATTTCTGTTGGCTATTTCGGACTTAATTGTAGGTGTAAGTAACGATGCCGTAAACTTTTTGGTTTCGGCTATAGGCTCAAAAGCAGCTAGCTGGGGAGTAATTATGCTTATTGCTAGTTTGGGTGTACTTTTTGGTGCTACTTTTTCGAGTGGTATGATGGAAGTTGCACGTAAGGGTATTTTTAATCCTCAAATGTTTGCCTTTAACGAAATTATGATAATATTTCTGGCAGTAATGTTTACCGATATTATTCTACTTGATACTTTTAACACACTTGGTTTACCTACATCAACAACTGTTTCTATTGTTTTTGAATTATTAGGAGCTGCTATTGCTGTTTCTCTAATAAAATTAGGATTCGACGAAAACTCAGAGCATAATCTTAGCGACTATATTAACTCGGCAAAAGCACTTGCTATTATACTTGGAATACTGCTCTCGGTAGTTGTGGCATTCTCGGTGGGTATGGTAATTCAATTTATATCCCGATTAATATTTAGCTTTAAATATCAGAAAACACTTAAACTTTATGGTTCTGTTTGGGGTGGAATAGCAATTACTGCCATAACCTATTTTATTCTTATTAAAGGAGCTAAAGGAGCATCGTTTATGCATCCCGAAACAGTTATATGGATAAAAACACACACGCTTGTTATACTTGGTTCAGCATTTTTAGGATGGGCAATCGTACTACAAATTCTTAATTCATTTTTTAAAATAAATGTATTAAAAGTAATTGTACTTTTCGGAACTTTTGCTTTAGCAATGGCCTTTGCTGGCAACGACTTAGTAAACTTTATTGGAGTACCACTAGCAGGCTTAGAGTCATACCAACTATATGCTGCTTCTAACGGAAACGAAGATTTATTAATGTCGGGATTATCAAAAGCAGTAAAAACACCAACCCTGTATTTATTAATTGCTGGTTTAATAATGGTGCTTACACTTTGGTTATCGAAAAAGGCGAAAAATGTAACCAAAACATCGCTTAATTTGAGCCGCCAAGACGAAGGTTATGAGCGTTTTGGAAGTACATTACTTTCCAGAGCAATAGTTAGATATAATGTAAGAATATCAAAATATTTTGAGGCAAGAATATCTAAAAAAGCTCAGGTATGGATGGCTAAACGTTTTAAGCAAGTTAAACTAGAGAAAAACGGCGAAGGTGAACGCCCTGCATTTGATTTAGTACGTGCGTCTGTTAATCTTGTGGTTTCGAGTATTCTTATTGCCATAGGAACATCGCTAAAATTACCACTATCTACAACTTATGTTACATTTATGGTGGCAATGGGTACTTCCTTAGCCGATGGTGCTTGGGGTAGAGAGTCGGCGGTTTACAGAGTATCAGGCGTATTATCTGTAATTGGCGGTTGGTTTGTTACTGCATTTATGGCTCTATTGGTTTCAATGACCATTGCATCACTATTATATTTTGGTGGCGGTATAGCTATTGGTGTTATTGTTGTTTTTGTAGCGTTCTTAATGTCACGTACACATTTTATTCATAAAAAAAGAGAACAAAGCGAAAAAGAATTAGAAGAAGAACATGCCGAGTATTTTACAAAAGAATCTGCAATTACGCCTTTAATTAAAGAGTATAATAAAAAAATTGCCAATATATTTAAAACAAGTTTAGATATTTTGGAAAAAACATTTGCAGCACTAAAAAAAGAAGACCGAAAAACATTGCATAAGCAAATGCTAAAAATTCGTCAGATAGACGAAAAATCGAAAGGCTATAAAACCCAAATTCACGAAATAATTGCAAATGCAGCCGAAAGTGACACCGAAAAAGTCCACTATTTTGTTCAGATTATTGATCATTTGAGAGAATATACACATGCTGTAAATTTTATTGTTATTCCGGCATACGAGCATATAGAAAATAATCACTTAGGCTTATCTAAAAAACAAACGGAAGAGTTAATGTCATTACATCAGGAATTAAAAACCTTTGTGCTAAATCAAATAGATTCTATTGAAGATCTGAATTTTAAGAAATTAAAGAAACTAAAAAAACAACAGCAAAGTATTCTTGAAAACATTAATGCATCACGTTTACAGCAGTTAAAAAGAATTAAACTGAAAAATGATAAGCTAAAAAATAGTATGCTATACATTGATATTTTGGCAGAATTTAAAAACCTTACACTATATAGTTTAAGTATAATTAAAATTGAAGCAAGTTTTAAGGAGAGTTTACCATAGAATCTTACAGACAAATTATCAATTGTCAGTTATCAATTATCAATAAATAATACTATTGCGTCAGCCAAATAATAATTAGTAATTAGTAAATAATAAATCAAAAAGTCACAGACGCTACTAGGTGCAAGCACGCTAGAAGGTCTTAGTCTTGTTGTCAACCAAAAACTCGAACGTCAGCCAAATCGTAAGGCAACAATCGTCAATCATAAATCGTAAATCGTCAATACTCTTGCGTCAGACAAATCGTAAATCGTAAATCGTAAATCGTAAATCGTAAATCGTAAATACTCTTGCGACAGCCAAATCGTAAATCGTCAATCGAAAATAATAAATCAAAAAACTATTTCCATCGGCCAGCTTAAGCTCAACTATAAAAGCATCATCTACTTAACATAATTAAACGTCTTAAAATCTTATAAAATACTAG
>DAOVUO010000213.1 GCA_030632545.1 Bacteroidales bacterium | reverse complement strand
TCTATGTGCCAATAGACAGAACAAGCTTACAGACAGCAATATGAGCGCAAACAGGCATTTAAAAAAATGTACGATTACGAACACCAAATATTAAAAACGAACAAAAAAGGCTGGATTAAAATACAGCCTAAACAATATATACAAGATACTTAAAAAAGCAATATATCAATGTAATATTTCCTGCTTTTGTAAAGTTTTTTCCGTTAGAGTAAGTTCCCACAGCCTTCCAAATATAAGCGTTTTGCTGAACTAACTTTCCCTTATAATATCCTGTCCAACCTGCAGCTAAATCGTTAGTCTCGAATATTAAAATACCCCGTCTATTAAATATTTTCAAATGATACTCTTCTACACCTTGGTATATAGGATAAAATAACTGATTACTTGTTCTTGAATTTGGAGTATAATTCATTTCGGGTTCACCAAGCTTATTTGGCGCAAATGCTGTTGGAAATAAAATTGAATAATCTAAACTTGAAACACTTATTTTTTGTACAAGTATTGAGTCTGTACAATTTTTTTCATTTGTTACTTTAAAATAAACATCATAAATTCCCTCCTGCTTATACTTATGGCTTGTATTAATTACACTAGAAATCTCTCCATCACCAAACAACCACTTTACAGATTCGTTATTTTCAACCGTGGATTTATATTCAATTTCTAAATCAGTTGTATAAGGCATTGCTGTACTGATATATCCATAAGCCTTTGGTATATCGTGGACTATAATAGTATCGTATTTTAATAAAGCAACGCCTTTCTCGTTTACTGCTTTTAATTGAACAACATAAATACCAGGATTATTATAAGTATAAATAATATCCTTACGATTCAATAAGTAGCCATCTCCCATTTTCCATTCAAAACTACTTAAATTTATAGAGTAATTTTTAAATTCAACTAAAAGAGGTGCGCAACCTTCGTGAGTAGAATTTTCGAAGGCAATTACAGCTTTTGCTGTACTTATTGTTTTATTTTCTATTTCTTCAGATGGAATATGTTCAGGCGAAATAATCACATTTTTATAGTTCTTCAAACTTGTAACATTATTAAATTCCTCGTCCTTCTGTTTAACTATATTCTTATCAATTTTAGTAAAAGAATTGAAATTTTCAGATTGTAAATTTTCTGTCTTCCCTTCCTTATTTAAGTCTGATGGAGTCTCTTGTACAAGTTCAACGCTGGAGTCTGCAAGCAGAATTGGATTTTGCTCAACAATTGTCACTTGTGGCCAAACAAAATAAATTAAGGTAGCCATACCAAAACTTGCTACTGTAATTATCCAACGAGTTAATAATATTGATTTTGGCAGTTTTGTGAGACTTTTCTCTAAACCAAGCCATACTTTAGTATTAGGCTTAATTGCCGCATTTTCAAAATTCTGTTTGAAAAGCTGTTCAATGTCAACTTTATCTTTTTTCATATATATTTTTACTATCCTTATCTTTAATTTTAATAAGCTTTGCCTGAAGTATTTTTTTTGCTCGCGAATATTGCGATTTTGAAGTATTAATATCAATACCCAAAATTTCCGCAATTTCTCTGTGTTTATAACCTTCAATAGCATAAAGGTTAAACACCATTTTATACCCAGGCGAAAGCTCTTGAATTACCTCTAGCAATTCTTCCATTGTAAAATCTGCCACATTATATTCATAAACATCATCGTGGCGTTCCACCACTAAATCATAATCGTAATTAGTGTTATGACGTTTATTTTTATGATAAAAAGTAATAGCCGTATTAACTACAATTCTTTTCATCCAAGCAATAAATGAACCTGTATGCTCATATTGTGCTATATGCTTAAAAATTTTCACAAAACCTTCCTGCAACACGTCTTCTGCCTCTGCCTTACTATAGGCATACCTCAAACAGATGACGTAAAATACTGGCGAAAACATATCATATAGTTCTTTCTGAGCTTTTATCTTTCCTTTAGCACAAGCTTTAATTAATTGCTCGTTTACTTCCATAATATTTAATTAAAAAACACAAAGTACCCCAAAATGGTTGCATCAAAACACGGCTAATTTATTAAAAAAACAGATTGTAAGTCACTGCAATTAAGAATTAATTTATCAAGATGTGTTTTTAATAAATAATCAAAACTGGAATATTTAAGCTTCCTATGGCTAAATGTAATTTTCTTTAATTCTATATTGCGAAGACAAAAGTGTCTAACTATAAGGCGTTTAGGTGTCAAAACTGCAATTGTCAAAAAGCTTATCCTTAATGACAAATCTACTTATTATCATACCATTGGCATTTAATTTAAACTTAAAAAGTAGTAATACTCAAAATAATTGTGAGATAAAAATCAGTTTTAATATAATAGCTTAAACGAATATATTTATAGCTTAATATCAGTATCTTACAAGTATTATTATAATAATAAGCAAAAGTGATTATTTCGCTGTTCAAGGATTTTTATCTACTTTCAAGGCCTAATTTTTTTTATTTATGACAGCAACAACGCCTGTAAACAAAAAACAAGCTACACTATTTCAAGCCTTTATTCCCATTATTTTTTTAATCATACTGTTATCGCTCAATGTATATTACTTTGGTGATGACACACTTGGCGGAGCTAATCAAATTGCATTAATTACAGCTGCTGCTGTTGCAGGAGTAATTGCCATTCGCTTAGGAATTACTTGGGACTTTATCCGCACAAGAATAGTACACAGTATTAGTACAGCTATGCCATCAACTTTAATTTTATTTTTAATCGGCTCACTTTCTGGAACTTGGATGATTAGTGGAGTTGTGCCTGCTCTTATATATTATGGCCTCGAACTACTTCAACCAAGCATATTTTTATTTGCTACAGTTATTATTACCGCACTAGTTTCAGTGGGAACAGGAAGCTCGTGGTCTACAATTGCGACTATTGGCGTTGCGCTATTAGGCATTGGAAATGCTCTAGGATTTAGCGAAGCTATAACGGCAGGAGCAATAATATCAGGAGCATATTTTGGTGATAAGATGTCTCCATTATCCGACACCACAAACTTAGCTCCAGCAATGGCTGGTACAGATTTATTCACACATATTCGTTATATGACAATAACAACATTGCCTTCAATTGGAATTGCTCTATTAATTTTCTTGGTAATGGGATTTACTATGGAAATAAATACTTCTGCCGCCGATGTTGCAAGCGTAATGAATGCTATAGATTCCACATTTAATATAACTCCATGGTTATTCATTGTTCCACTTGTACTTGTAGTAATCATTGTGAAAAAAGTACCACCACTACCAGCATTATTTATTGGAACACTTTTAGGTGGAATATTTGCTATTATTTTTCAACCGCATTTAATTAGAGAACTAGCACAAGAAGCCGAAAGTTTTGCAGGTGCATCTTATGTAAGTGTTATGAAAGCTATGTTTGGAAGTATTAGTATTGAAAGTGGTGATGCAAAAGTAAATGAATTACTTTCAACAAACGGAATGGCAGGAATGCTAAACACTGTTTGGTTAATTATTTCGGCTATGATATTTGGTGGCGTTATGGAGTCGGCAGGGCTTTTAAATAGGATTTCTGCTTCAATTATCAATAAAGCAAAATCAACCGGACAATTAGTAGCTGCTACTGCTGGGACATCAATATTTTTTAATATTACTGCTTCCGATCAATATATAGCTATTGTGGTACCAGGAAAAATGTATGCCGAAACATTCAGAAAAAGAGGCTATAAGCCTGAATTACTAAGTCGAACACTTGAAGATGCCGGAACAGTTACTTCTGTTCTTATTCCATGGAATACATGTGGCGCAACACAATCAGCAGTTCTTGGCGTATCTACTTTAGCTTATTTACCTTACGCCTTTTTTAATTTAATAAGTCCATTTATGACAATATTAATTGCTTATCTGAATATAAAAATAAGAAGATTTAATCCAGATGAGAATACTGATAAAAAAGAAGAATAATACTTGGTATTATAAACAATAGATTCCCGATGTTGGGGGCAGGCAGCTAAATATTGTCAGTAGTAATCAATTAAAATCAATTTCGTAAAGCAGTATTAATACAAAAGAATATGCCTTTGTATTTTTTATTCAAATAAATATTTCCGATATTACATTCAATAGTTCCACAATGTTCGTGGAACTATTGACATTCATTAAGCATAATTTATGGGACATCTAGTAGGCAAAGATATTTATCAAAAATTAGGTTCAAAAATTGATGGTTTAACAATGCGAACACCGCAAAACGATAAATTTTATGCTATTCTAAAAGAGCTCTATACCGAAGAAGAAGCAAATTTAGTGGTTAGAATGCCTTATTCCCTCTCTAGTTTTAATAAAGTGCAGCGAGTTACAGGAATTGAGAAAACAAAACTTCAGCATTTATTAGCTTCAGCCTGTGCAAAAGGATTAATAGCTGATATTAAAATCAAGAATAAATATCTGTATATAATTTCACCCTTGATAGTTGGCATTTTTGAATATACTATGATGCGTGTTGGCAAAGATACGAATTCAAAAAAATGGGCGCGCCTATTTGATGAATATATGCAAATGCCCGATGGACTTTATAAAGCAAATTACGGAAATGGCGAACAAATTTCTATTATGCGTGCAATGCCTCACGAGGGTGCTATGTTACCGCAAGATTATGTGGAAGTTTTGGACTATGAAAAGGCTCTGTCTGTAGTTGAAAAATCAAATAAATATGCCATTGGAATATGCTCTTGTCGACACGAAAAACATCATTTGGGAACAAAGGAATGTGATGTTCCGCTCGAAACCTGCTCTTCTTTTGGCCTTGCAGCCGATTATTTAATTCGAAATAATTTGGCTAAAGAAGTCTCAGAAAAAGAGATGATTGAAAATTTAGCTATTTCGCAGGAAAAAGGCTTAGTTCTAAATGCTGATAATGTTCAAAATAACGTTTCTTTTATTTGTCAGTGTTGCGACGATTGCTGTAATCTTTTAGCAGGAATATCAAAACATGGATACTCAAATTCTGTTGTAACATCAAACTATATTGCTGAACTTATTGATACCGATGATGCAAAGTGTACGGGGTGTACAAAATGTGAAACGGCATGCCCAATTAATGCTATCGAAATGATTGAGGATACAAATCCTGAAACAAGACGTAAAAAAATTCCTAAAGTAGATACATCAATTTGTATTGGATGTGGCGTTTGTGGATTAGCGTGTAAAACTAAAGCCATTAGATTAGTAAAAAGAGAGCAAAGAGTAATTCATCCAGAAACTACTTACGAAAGAGTTTTATTACAATCTTTGGAAAGAGGAACAATTCAGAATTTTATTTTTGATAATCCACAAAGCAATACACATGCATTTATGCGAGGCGTTATTGGCGGATTTCTAAAACTTTCGCCAGTAAAAAAAGCCTTAATGAGCCATGCTCTAAATTCTGATTTTTTAACAAGATTGGCTGCAAAGAAATAAAAAATGGACTAAGGCATTGTTCCGAAATAACTTGACGCTTTCAACTTGTTCTTTTGCCTTTTAACTTCCTTGAAAATTCTTTAAATAGCTCGCTATTCGCAGATTTTTCAACTTGTTAAAAAACAAAATAACTT
>DAOVUO010000344.1 GCA_030632545.1 Bacteroidales bacterium | reverse complement strand
GGCAATTTATCAAAACCTAGTGATTTTACACTTTTAGGATATTCCAATACTGGATACTCAATTTCCGTTATTTCATCGTCTTCTATTACATAAGTAGCCAATTCTTCAGATAAATATTCGTAAGCTTGCTGCTTTGCCTCCTCTAAATTAATTGTATTATCTGTAATTCCCTTTAGCATTTTTTGCCACGATGTTTTGTCGCTAAAATATTGTTTTAGCTCTACTTCTATATCACCAGCTAAGGCTCTATACGGTGTTTGTGCCAGTTTAATTGCACGCATAGCTCCTTGGTCAATCCAACGAGTAGGGACTTGCGAAAAACGTGTAACTCCAACTTTTAAATGGCTCGACACTGCAAGATATACAAAATGGTCGTTTAAGCAATGTTTTTCAGCGTATTCCATATCACGAGAAATACCTTCGTGAGCTTGGCACTTTTCTGGGTTCAAAACACAAATATCAGTTTCGGGGCGAGAAATAAGGCATTTATAGCAATAACCCTGAGCAAATGACTTTACTGTTTCTGTACCACAGCCTGTGCAATTTATTGTTTTTGAATAGGTAAATTCAAGCTTTTTACCTAAAAAATCATTCATACAAACTTCGTCTCCATTAAAATTAAGATAATACTTAACTGGATTCGCTAGTTCTGTACGCATCTTTAGTAAATTTCCTTCTAATTGCATTTAGCCTAAAACTTTAGTTTAAAATTCAAATATAAGTTTTTTGTTCTTGTTTAGTGCCCTTAATCTTGATTTTTTTATGCTGTTATGATATAGTATCATATATTGCAAAAAAAGTATATATAATGAAACTAAGTCTGCTTCTAATTTTACCAATACTACTATTTTCATGTACAAATGATGAAAATGATGAAAAAAAACTTGCTCCTAGTCATAGTTATACTTTTGTTGATATAACAAAAAAACAATTTAAAATTCATCAAATAGAATATGTACCCGTTTATTCTGAAATCTATTACAGAGATGGAAGAAACATAGTTCCTTTAACCACCACTTTAAGTTTAAGGAATATCAGTATTCACGATACGGTTTACATTGCAGAAGTAAATTATCATGACTCGTATGGTACTCTACTTCACAATTATATTGGAAAAACATTGATGCTAAGACCGCTTGAATCTGTTGAATATGTAGTAGAGCATTTAATAAACAAGGGCGGTGTAGGTGCAAACTTTATTGTTGAATGGGGAAGTTTAAAGGAAAAAACTAAAGCTCCATTAATTCAAGCTGTAATGATTGGAACTAGCGGAGGACAAGGGATTTCGTTAATAACAAATGGTATTATCTTAAACGAAAATCCTGATTAAATTAGCTTGGATTTTTAGTATTCATACGATGACTAAATGCCATCGTATGAATTTATTGAATAATATTTTTATACTACAACAACCCTTTACGAGCCATTAAAGCATCAACTTTAGGTTCACGACCTCTGAAATCAACATATAATTTCATTGCATCTTCTGTTCCGCCTTTTGCCAATACATTATCACGGAAAGATTTAGCGGTTGCCTGGTCAAACAATCCATTTTCCTTAAATGCTGCAAAACCATCAGCATCTAGTACTTCGGACCACAAATAGCTATAATAACCAGAAGAATAACCACCAGCAAAAATATGATTAAAGTATCCACTTCTGTATCTTACTACTATTTCAGGAATTAACCCAATTTTAGCCATAGATTTAGTTTCAAAAGCATTTACATCCATATTTTCAATCTCCTCTACACTTTTAAGTGTGTGATAATCCATATCTAAAAATGTAGCCGACATATATTCAATGGTAGTAAAACCTTGATTAAAATGACCACTCTTCTCAAGTTTCTCAATTAATTCGTCAGGAATTACTTCGCCAGTTTCGTAATGACGAGCAAACATTTTAAGAACCTCTGGTTCAGCTGCCCAGTTTTCCATAATTTGAGAAGGTAACTCAACAAAATCTCTTGCAACAGAAGTTCCCGAAAGTGAAGAATATGTTGTATTTGCTAACAATCCATGTAAACTATGTCCAAATTCGTGGAACATTGTTATAACTTCACCAAAAGAAATTAGAGATGGCTTATCAGCTGTTGGTTTTGTAAAATTCGTTGTTAAAGAAATAATTGGCTGTACATTTTTTCCATTCTTAATAGATTGCTTTCTATATGAAGTCATCCATGCACCACCTCTTTTGCTCTCACGAGGATAAAAATCCAAATAAAACAAACCAATTGTTGAACCATCAGCTTCTTTTACTTCATAAGTTTCCACATCAGGATGAAATACAGGAATATCTGTACGTTTTTCAAATGTAATTCCATATAACTTATTAGCAACAGTAAACATACCATCACGAACGTTTTCAAGTTTAAAATATGGACGTAATTGCTCTTCATCTAAGTCATATTTTTCCTTACGCAATTTCTCAGCATAATAACGCCAATCCCACGCTTCAAGCTTAGCTCCGGGGATGTCTTTTACAAGCATTTTTTGCAATTCGCCAGCTTCTTTTTTAGCTATCGGAAGTGCCTTTGTCCAAACTTTATTCAAAAGTTCATAAACACCTTCGGGAGTTTTAGCCATTTGTTCCTCTAAAACATAATTAGCATGAGTTTCATAACCTAAAAGATTTGCTTTCTCTAAACGTAGCTTGAGTATTTTTTTAAGTATTTCTTTATTGTCTAAAGAATCGTTATTATCACCTTTACTAATATATGCATTAAATAATTTCTCACGTAACTCTCTATTATCATCATAAGTTAAAAATGGATACATACTCGACCTTTGAATAGAAAACATCCATTTGCCATCTTTTCCTTTTGCTTTTGCAGTTTCGGCAGCAGCTTGAACAACCGATTCTGGTAATCCAGCTAAATCGGCTTCGTTTTCAATAAGCAATTCAAAACCATTGGTTTCAGCCAATACATTATCACCATAGTTAAGTCTCAATAGTGATGATTCTTGATTTATCGCACTCATTTTCACTTTATCTTCTGCAGATAAATTAGCACCACTACGAACAAAAGATTTATAAGTTTTTTCCAACAACATTTCTTGCTCTGCATTTAAAGCTAAATCGGCTTTTTGTGCATAAACAGCTTTTATACGCTCAAAAAGCTTATCATTCATAGAAATTCCATCACTGTGCTTTGATAGTAATGGTGATACTTCTTTTGCAATAGCCTGAAATTTTTCGTTAGTTACAGCCGAAAGCAAATTGAAAAACATACCCGAAATATTAGATAAAGTTTCTCCAGATAAATCCAAGGCTTCAATAGTATTTGCAAAAGTAGCAGCTTCTTTATTTTCCAAAATAGCTGTAATTTCGCTATTATGCTCTTCCATAGCTACCTTAAAAGCAGGAAGATAGTGTTCTTCGGTAGTTTTGTCGAAAGGCGGAACGCCAAATGGTGCTGTCCACTCGCTCAATAATGGGTTATTCATATTAACATTCTCTTTTTTTTCTTGACTGTTGCACGACCATAGCAGGAAAAATGCGGCAACAAGGCCAAAACTTACAATTTGTTTCATAAACATTTAATTTTCAGCAAAAATAAAACATTCCCTCAATCAAATAAATGTTTTACAACTATTAAGCTAAGAGTAATTGTTAATTGTTAATGCTTAATTATTAATGAGCTTTTAGTATAAAAATTAAAATATCGCGAATTACAAAAGCTTTGGAAAGCTGTAATAGTTGTAAGATATTCGGAACGTATTTTAATATCTTATCAAAATAGCTCACTTTTGTAAAAACACATATCAAAACAATGAGAAAAATTATTCTTTACATTGCTACCAGCCTCGACAGCAAAATAGCAGACGAAAATGGTGAAGTTGATTGGCTTAATAATTTTGCCAATACCGATAATTCAGATTATGGTTATGCTAAATTTTATACTTCAATCGACACTATAATTATGGGAAATAGTACTTACAAACAGAT
>DAOVUO010000342.1 GCA_030632545.1 Bacteroidales bacterium | reverse complement strand
TATCGCCAGTATTAACAAAAGAGAATTTGTAATTAAGTATTCGTCCTTCTTTGATTGCACCAAAATCAACCTTTCTTTCAATAAAATGCATTTTAGCTTGTGCTTGAACATTTTTTGAGTATCCAAAAACAAAAATTAATACTATTAAACGAATTATTTTTATCATTTTATAACTGGTTTTATATCACAAAAATTAAACAAAAAATCCGCCAATTTTATAGATTAAGCGGATTTGAATAAATTATTTTTTTATATGCCTAAATTTTCTTGGATTTTTCACCTTCTGTTTTAATAGCGCAATATCAAGCATTTCGCTTATGGTTTCTACAAAATAGAATTTAAGTCCTTTGATATAAATATCTTTTATAATTTGCACATCTTTTTCGTTGCGCTTTGATAAAATTATTTCTTTAATATTTGCACGTTTGGCAGCAAGAATTTTTTCTTTAATTCCACCCACAGGCAACACTAATCCTCTAAGTGTAATTTCACCAGTCATAGCTAATTGATTACGGATTTTACGTCGAGTTAGTGCCGAAGCCATTGAACTAACCATAGTAACACCAGCTGATGGGCCATCTTTTGGAATTGCTCCTTCGGGCACGTGTACATGAATATTATAATTTTCTAAAATTTCAGCATTTATTTCTAAGGCAGTTGAATGCGATTTGATATACTCAAGGGCTAAAATAGCCGATTCTTTCATTACATTACCCAAATTTCCTGTAAGCGTTAAGTTGCCATTGCCTTTGCTTAAGCTGGTTTCAACATATAATATTGCTCCACCAACCGAAGTCCATGCTAAGCCAGTTACAACTCCAGCAGTTTCATTATCTTGGTATTTATCTTTTTGGTATTCCGCAGGACCAAGAATTCTCAATATATCCTCAGTGTTAAGTTTTGGATTGTATTTTTGTTCAAATCCTATACTTTTAGCAATATTTCGAGCAATTTTTGCTAATTTTTTATCCAATTCGCGTACACCACTTTCTCTTGTGTATTCTTCAATAACCAATTCTAAATCATTTTTACTCAGTTTTAGCTGGTTTTTTTTGATTCCATGATTTTTTAATTGTTTTGGAATTAGATGTCGTTTTGCAATTTCTGCTTTTTCTTCAAGTATGTATCCAGTAACATTAATCATTTCCATTCTGTCGCGCAATGCTGGTTTTATACTCCCAATTGTGTTAGCCGTGGCAATAAACATTACTTTAGATAAATCGTATTCATGTTCTAAATAATTATCATAAAATGTATTATTTTGCTCAGGGTCAAGCACCTCAAGAAGAGCAAAAGAAGGGTCGCCTCTAAAGTCATTACCAATTTTATCAATTTCATCAAGTATAAAAACTGGATTTGATGATTTTGCTTTGATAATATTTTGAATTATCCTACCTGGCATTGCCCCGATATAAGTTTTTCTGTGTCCTCTTATTTCAGATTCATCGTGCAATCCACCTAGAGCCATACGGATATATTTTCGTCCTAAAGCTTCTGCTACACTTTTCCCCAGCGAAGTTTTTCCAACACCAGGAGGGCCATATAAGCAAATAATTGGCGATTTTAAATCACCTTTAAGCTTAAGTACAGCCAGATGTTCTAAAATACGGTCTTTTACCTTTTCGAGCCCAAAATGATCGCGATCAAGAATTTTTTCAGCACGATTTAAGTCAAAAATATCTTTAGTATACTCATTCCAAGGCAAATCGAGTAAAGTTTGTAGATAATTAATTTGATTGGAGAATTCGGGCGAAGCAGGATTTGTTCGTTCAACTTTAGATATTTCCTTTTCAAAAACGGCCTTAGTTGCTTCATCCCATTTTTTTGTTTTCGCTTTTTCTTTTAATTCGTTTATTTCTAAATCTATGGGGCTTTGTCCAAGCTCGCTCTGAATTGTTTTCATTTGCTGACTCAGAATAAACTCACGTTGCTGACTGTCCATTTGGCTTTTTACTTTAGCCTGAATGTCGTTTTTAATTTTTAGCTCTTGTACATTGGCAACTAAAATTTCAAGAACTTTAATTGCTCGTTCTCTAATATCTTCAATTTCCAGTAATTCTTGTTTTTTTGCTGCGTTTGAATTATTATTTGTACAAATATAATTAATTAAAAATAAAGGTTTTTCAATGTTTTTTATAGCAAAAGATGCTTCGTTTGGAATGTTTTGTGAGAGATTAATAATCTCTATTGATAAATCCTTAAGTGTATTTGCAATTGCCTGAAATTCAGTATCTTTCTCGTCTGGCGTAGACTCTTTCAGGTGTTCAACATTTGCCTTGAAATAAGGTTCGGTTTGTGTAAATTCTTGAATTTTAAAGCGTGATTGTCCATGAATAATTGCAGTGGTTGTATTATCAGGCAGCTCTAATATTTTTATCACCTTAGCCGATGTCCCAATTCTATATAAATCTTTTTCCTTTGGCGAATCAATTTTTTTGTCAATCTGCGAAACTGTACCTATAAGTTTATCATTTTCGTAGCTTTCTTTTATCAATTGTAATGATCTGTCCCTTCCTATTGTAATTGGAATTACAACTCCAGGGAAAAGAACTGTGTTTCGAAGCGGAAGAATTGCAATTTCACTTGCTAATTGACTAGGATTGGCCAACTCTATGTCATCGTCAGTAAAAATTGGCAAAAATTCATTTTCGTTATTGTCCATTTCCTCAGCGAAATATATTTTGTTTTTTTTGTTCATCATTGTATTAAACTATGCTAAACCACTTTCGAAGATTGTGAAATTATCTTTCAAAACGGGCTATGTAAATGGAAAACTGGCAATCTGTCAGTTTTTTAATTGTGTTTTATTGGCTTTGCTATTAGGCAAGCTTAATGCCAAATCACATTTTTGACAAATTTACTGATTTTTGAATTAATATACCTTGTTAAAACTGATAAATTAAATTAACAGAAGATCTTACAGGTGTAGCAGCAATGGAGTTAAGCTCATAATAACCAAATGCAATGTCAAAAATAAAATGGTTTAGGCCAATACCTGCACCAAAATTTGCTGTAATAGAATTAGATATAGTAAGTCCGCTCCTTAAAATAAATATTTTTTTTATTTTGTATTCCCCACCAACTCTAAATTCATTAATTTCAAAATCAGATAATTGTTCGACCATTAATTCAAAATTATCTGAAAATAAATAAGAAAAACCAATGCTTTCAAATGTACCAACAGTTAGCGTGTTATCTGTATTGTATTTTGCTTTAGTTGGATTATGTATATGAGCACCAATTTTTAAACGCTCAGTTGGTTTGCTTGTAAATCCTATTTCACCTATAATTGTACTTGCGCTACCATAATAATAATCAAGCTGTAAATGTTGGTAACTAATTTTTAAACCGATTGCAAATTTTTCCCCTAAAGGCATTGCATAAGCAATTCCACCAGTTTTTTTCTTAAATAAATCAAAACCAAAGTAACTTAATCCAAAACCAAAAACACCATATTTTGTCGGTATAATAGTAGCAAATGTAGTTGTTCTTAATTCTTTAACTAAAAAAAAATCTTCTACAGCAATACCACTAGATATTTGGTCAATATATGCTAATGTTGCCTGATTATTAAAAAATGAAAAAACAGAACTTTGATTTATTCCGGTAAATGCTTTTCCCATAGTTGCAGCATCAATATTATGTTTTGAGCCTTGACTATATATATTTAATATAGTAATTAATAGGAAAGTAAAGATTGAAATAAATTTCATATTATTCTTGTTTGTATCCCTCGGCGGATTGTACATAAGGTATAATCTACCGAGCTTTAATAATTTAATTGATATTAGATTTTTTTTGTGTTTTAATTTTATGAATTTTTATGAACTAAAACATCTTGACCGTATTCAGTACCAACTTTTTTTCTTAGTTTGCTCTCAGCATCAATTGAAAAATTATTGTTTCCTAAATTGTTTTTTAGAAACTTTACTCGTTTATAGACATTGAATTCACTGAAGCCTCCAGC
>DAOVUO010000218.1 GCA_030632545.1 Bacteroidales bacterium | reverse complement strand
TATCGCCAGTGTGCTCAGGAAATTCACCAAGCCAAGTGCCAATAGCCGTATTAAGTGATATGTTTTTATACATAATTTCGACACCAAATCCGGCCTCACCACCTAAGTTTGTTCCCATTCCCCAACCTGTGTAAACCGAGTGTGTAATTTGCGCGCAGTAGTACCAATGGCTGTAATGGCTATAAAAAGTAAAATTGATTTAATTTTAGTCATAAGTTCATCATTTTTGTTGTGATAAAAATACGAATAAATATAATGCAATTCTATATATATTTGTTCAGCTACCAAGAATATGCACCAAAACACATAGACTTACAAATAAAAATAAGATTCTATATAGTAGTAGTATTTTCTTTCAATACTTTACCAATAGAAGTCATATTTAAAGTTTGAAGTGTCAATGTACTTATACCAGAAATAGAAGTTAAAGTAGAAATATAAGCTCTTACATAAGGAAAAATAAGAGCAGGAGCATTTGAATAAAAAAGAGCATCTAAAACATCCTTTGAAATATTAGAATCAAAAATAAAATTAGCACTTAAAATAACATCAATATTTATAGAATTATCAACGCTAGTCATAATTGTTTGAAATTCTAAATTAAAAGTATTGTTTTTAGAATCAATTATCCCCTTTGGGTTGAACTTTATGTTTATATCAGAATGTTTTTTAGGAACATTGTTTATTTCAATTAATGACTTCTTTATAATATAGTTCCTAAATTGAAATTGTGATTTTTCAGAATTTTCCATAATTTAAGCAGCTATAGCAAAATTTGTACTGTTATCATTACTACAATCAACGTCAGATATAATATTATTAATCAACAAACCAAAATCATAAGACTCAGATATACTTAATGCACTAACTTTAAATTCAGCATTTGTTATCTCTAATAAAGAATCATCAGAAATAAAAATAATTTCCTCTCCAAGAAATTTCCTCTCAAAATAAAAACTAAAATCAATCTCAAATTGAGCATATTTCTTATTAGATTCATAATCAGTCAGCGGAGAAACTTCTACTAAATGAGTATTATCTCTTTGGTCAAATTCATAAATAAAAGACATGTGAGGAAATTCATTAGTCCACTCCCTAAGCTTGTTTTTAATTATTTCTTTACTATTCATCAGTTGTATGTTTTTTTGAGTATCTTTAAAACGTTTTCAGCGTATTTATATGCTTTTTTACTTCTCTCAACACCTATTTTTATATCATCATAATCAGACTCATTTCTAAATTTCTTCAATTGTTTGAGTTCGTTTTTTAAAACTCTAATTTCTTCAATTTTTTTTAGCTCTAAAAGATGATAATTAATAACAAATTCGTGAGTCCCCCCAAAAGTGTATTGATTTTTTTTAATATCATACGTTTCTTGGTCAAAATCATAAAATTCAAACAAGTAATGCTTCAATAGCTGAAAACAACTATAATATGAGCAATGCACACTTGGTGCGTGTAAATTTTCTTTAATTAACTTCTCTGCCGCCCAAATGTTCTGATCCGATTTATTCTTTAACTCACTCATAAATATACAACAAATAAACGAAGTATTATTTATTATACAAAATATTATTACTCAGACTTACAATGCACCATCATACATCTAAGTCTAAATGTCAATTTACCCAGATATTTCAATAGCCACGTGGCTATTGAGAATCAAACAGTTCTTAAATCGAGCTCTAGTCAATCACAACTTTCAAAACAAAACCCAAAACTCACAACTCTAATCAACATACTCTTTCCACCAATTAACAGTGGAAGCAGTAATTGAATCTAATAGCACTAGCTCACCAATTTGCGGAGTAATTACTGATACTTCCAATCTCTTAGCCTCATCAATAGTGCGCTCAACAGGGTCTGTCCAACTATGTAACGCTAGAGTAAAAGCTCCCCAATGTATGGGCATCACTGTATTTGCATTTATATCTTTTGCAGCTTGCACGGTTTCTTCGGGTAGCATGTGTATAGCTTGCCATTGCTTATTGTACTGGCCACACTCCATCAAAGCCAAATCAAAAGACCCTAGCTTCTCTCCTATTTCCTTAAAATGTGAGCCATATCCACCATCGCCACTAAAAAACAGACTATTGCTTTTACCTTTTATCGCCCACGAGCCCCAAAGGGTAGTATTTCTGTCAAAAACTCCTCGCCCCGAAAAATGTCGGGCTGGTGTAAATACCAATTTGATGCTATCCAAGTAAATTTCATCCCACCATTTTAATACATTTATTTTGGCAGAATCTACTCCCCAAGCCAATAAATGATTTTCGACTCCCATAGGAACGTAAAATGCTCCTACTTTATCTCGTATTGCTTTTATGGTTTTAAAATCCAGGTGGTCGTAATGGTCGTGCGATAAAATTACCGCATCAATTGTTGGCAATTGGTCTGGCAATATGGGCAATGATTTGCTATATCGCTTTGTACCCATAAAAGGTACTGGCGATGGACTGGCAGAAAACATGGGGTCGAGCAATAGCCTTTTGCCATCTATTTGTACTAAAAAAGACGAATGTCCGAACCAAAACAATTGGTCGTTTGATAAATCCCAATTAGCAATATCAGCCGAATCCTGTGGCACAACTTCAATTGGTTTCGATGGGCTACGTAAAGAATCTTTCTTTATATAATCACGCATTAGTTTTCCGTATTCTATGTCCATTTTGGTTTCCAAAGTATTCCAAAACCTGCCCTCTTTAAACAGTCCACTTTGGGCATATACTGCCTTTTGTGCTTTGCTTGCTCTGCCCCCAAATTGCGGACTAAGAGCTAAGTACATAGTTCCACTTATTACTACGGCCATTACTATTGCCAATACAAACCATCCAATCATTGCTAAAATCTTTTTTATCATTTCAAAAAACTAATTGCTAATAACTATTTTCTGTAAACCAACTACTTGTTCGTTTTGTTTCACTTTTAAAAAATACTGTCCAAACGCAAGTTTCGAAATATTCATTTCAATAGATTGTACGCCCTCCGATTGAGGCAAATAATCAAAAGAATAAACTTGTCGCCCCAATAAATCAACTATTTCAAATTCAATCGCTTTTCTATCAGTAAGTAAAAGATGAACATTCATTATACTACGTACAGGATTAGGATATATTGATACCTTAATTCTCATCTTACTATTTTCGGCTATTCCACTTATAAAATCCATATTCGAATCCATCCAAGTTAGACGAGCAATTATCCAGCTTTCTAAAAAATCAAGCTCCTCCTGATAGATTCTTCCGACATAAGAATTTGGCCAAACATACTCGCCCATTATTGGCCATCTGTCATAATTTCTGTCGATTGCACTACCTAGGTATTGCACAGTATCTCTTAAATTTGCCAATATCGAATCGGTACTAAATGAGCTGGCTCGTAAGGTTTTCCATCTATTAACTAATACATTTCTATACTCTGCATCTTCCATTAATCGTGCCCACCAGTGCATTGGATACCAGTCGTTAGGGCCATAATTGGGATACAACCATTTGTCGGTTGCCAAATTCGATGGTGAATAATCAACATTGCCATAGCCTAAATTGAAATCCCATAATGGGCCAGCAAATAGTTTCCCCCCATTTGATTCCTTTTTCTTATAGAAAAATGTACTAAAGCGATATCCATCTACATTATTTGTAAGCTCATTTATTATCTGAAAATCAACAAACGAATTAACATCCATGTATTTTCTAAAACCATGTTCAGGGTCGCTAAACGACGCACCATTTAAGGTGTTTTCTAATTCCGTTAGATAATCGTAAATATATGTTTTCTGCTCGTTAACAATATCATCAAACTTAGGATAAACATAGGTAAAAGCATAGTTTCGGGCATCATGATAGCTAATACTTGGATTGGTATAAAAATACTCATCTGCAATTGTACCATCAAGCTTATCTACTTTTAAAATATATCCGCCTGTAAGGTCATCACCCGAAATTTCATCCTCTTTTAGTTTGTTCACATCTACACGATTCACATCTCGCTTAATTTTTTCAATAAGCATATAAACTCCATGATAACTGCCATTTAGATAAACTTCGCAAAATTTATATCTTGGCTGCCATGGTCCCATAGTTCTGCCTAAATGATAAGTTAGCGCATTACGCATCATGGTTTTATCGGAATAAGGTGCGTAAAGTACCCAGTCTTCTTCCTCCGGCAATCCCAACAAACTTACGTTAATTCCTTCGCCAAGCACATCACGAGTCTCCATCGAAAAACTTTTTTTAGGAAACATTTGCGATGATTGTCCTCTTATTTCTATACCGATATAACTATCATAATCAGTAGGTTCATCAAAAATAGTATTTGTTTGTCCTTCGCCATTATCAATTACTTTTAGCCAAGCTGTAATTTTAGGCTCATCAACAATTGTCTGTCCGTTAGTATTTATAACAATTAAAGGTAAATTATGAGGCTCGCTCAAAGGGTCAACAAACCACGATGGAAGTTCGCGATAATAATTAGCCTCATCGTTAATACCCACCAACAAAAATGTTGTGGATGATAAATCCGACGAATTGGCGTCAAAATTATGAACTTGCAATGCCAATACATTATTCCCTTGTTTGATGTACTTTACAAGTGTGTCATTATGTATAATAAATTGCTCTGGAAGTCCGCCACTATACATTTGCGCCTCGTGTAATGCCAATGCAAAACTCGAATAAGCAGGTGGTGTGCCAATAGTGCCAATATTTGCCCTTGCAATTTCATGACCATTTAAATAGGCAACAAAGGCATCATCGTAATCTACATAAAGCAGTGCCCATGATAATACTGATGTATCTATCAAAGTAAAAGTATTGCGAATATATACTGATGTTACACTTTCAATTATTGTAGCATCGTCATTATCACCATAGCCAATACCGCCAGCTCCTGTATCCCATGTGCTAGCATCAAAATCAATAGCTGCCCAATTAACTGGTGGTTCTGCATTTCCTAAAAAATACTGCCAGTTATCCTCGGCGGCAACTACCATCTCCCAATGGTTAATATTTTGAGCCTTTAAAGGATTCAAATAACTAATAAATAAGACAAGCAATAGTTGTTTTAAAACGTTTTTATTTTTCATTTAGTAATTGTTATAATACTTCCCCGATATTCGGGACAGGCTGTTAATTTTTAAGTTTACGCCGTCATGGCGAGGAACGAATCCATCCCTTACTATCTGACAAGCCTACTATCCGATAGATTGCTTTCCCGAAGGAATCGGGACAGGCCGTGCCTCGCAATAGCTTGTCCCGCTCACGGGAACGCTCTTTCCTAACACTGTTCGTTAATCTATGCTCGTCACCGTAAAAAAACCACGTCACTGCGAGGTACGAAGCAGTCTCCCCAATTATCCAACAAGCAATCTTATTCAACTATAATAAATCCACTAAATCTTTCCATTCAGGATTCATTGAATTTATTAATTTAATCTTAGC
>DAOVUO010000406.1 GCA_030632545.1 Bacteroidales bacterium | reverse complement strand
TTGCCATCACATCATTTCCAGTTTTGAAATAAACATCGCCAATATGAAGCTTTGTCAAGTTTAAATATTGAATATTGTTATTGTCGTCAAAAATTTGTTGTGCTTCGAGTAAATATTCAAGTGCTATATCCTTGTTTACATGATTATTTACAAATAATAGGCCGGCAGTTAAATATATTTCGCCTAATAATTGTTTGTTTCCTATTTCTTCGGCATATTCAATTCCTTCCTGCAAAGAGCGGTAAGACAATTTGTAATTATAAAGCCCTGCAAAAGTTCCTGCAATACTTTTATAAGAATTTAGCACCGTATAGTTAGCATGAATAAATTCTTTGTTTTTAATATTATTTTGATAATAAACCACAGCACTGTCATATTGGGCTAAAGACTCAAATGCAAATGCTATGTGATTGTTTGAAATAGCCTCAAATTTTGAATTGTTTAGTTTGATGAATAAGTTACGGGCTTTTTTATGATAATGAATTGATTGTGATAAATTTGACTTCCAAGCTTGTATTCTACCCAAATAATGATAAGAATATGCACAAATTTCCTTATCATTAGTTTTTTCAGCAAATTCAATTGCTTTTAAATATTCTGTTTCCGCAGCAATATACATAGCTAATTCGTGATAAGCAGTCCCTTTGTCGTAGTGCAATTGTGCTTGCTTATGTACTTTACTTTGTAATTCTTGCTCAGATAGAATTTCGATAGAACTATCCTGTAACAATTCAGTATTTCCCCTATTAAAATTCTGAGCCGTAATGGAAGAAAGATTACTGCCACTTGAAAATAAGATGAATAGCAGAATTATTGTAAAGACTTTAGTTCTCAAGTTTACACCTATTAATTATATATTGCTAATGCAAAGTTATAATAATTTGAATACAATTTTTTTGGTGTGAGATTGAAGTTTGTTTTATTACCACAGCATGAATGCTACGGTTAATTATGCAGATGTTTTTGCGACAGCCAACTTATAACTCAAAACTTTAAACTTCTTGTTGTTACTATGAAAGATGCGTGTGAAGTATTTGCAGGAGTTTTTCTTTGTCAATAGGTTTTGTAATGTAATCATCAAATCCCAATTCTAATCCTTTTTTTATTTCATTTTCTAGTCCATGTGCCGTTTGAGCTACAACAGCTAATTCCGGACGTTGTTTTTTTATTATTGATATTAAGTCCCAGCCATTAATTTCAGGCATTTTTATATCAAGTAAAACTAATTTTATGGCATTATTTTTTAAAATAATATCTAAAGCTTCTTTCCCATCGCTTGCTTGTATTACTTTAAGGTTGTGATTAATAAGAAGCTCATTCAAAAAACTAAAGTTAAGTTCTTCATCGTCGGCAACAAGTATTAGTTCTTTTTTAAAGGATATGTTTGTATTTAACATATTCTTTTTAGTATCACTATTGGCTTCAATATAGGGTAATTTAAAAGAAACTGTAGTACCTACGTTAATTTCAGATTCTAATTGTAATTCGCCTCCTAAAAGTTCAACGCTGGCTTTTACTATTGGTAAACCTAAACCTGTTCCGCCATAAAATTTTTCTGTGGTTTCTGCTGCTTGTCTAAATCGCTCAAAAATAACATCATATTTGCTTTTTGGTATGCCAATTCCAGTATCTTGTACATAGAATTCCACATTTTCATCTATTGTTTTATAGCCAAATTCAATATATCCAGATTCTGTGAATTTTAATGCATTACTTAAAAGGTTAATAAAAATTTGATTTAAACGAGTTTCATCACTCCAAATATTAAATTCCCATAGGGTTTTATTCATTCTTAGCTCAATATTTTTGTTTAATGCATTAATTTGAGCTTGAAACATGGTGAAAAGTTCTTGCATTATTTGGTGAATATCAACTGGGGTATTTATAATTTCAATGTGCCCAGCATCTATTTTCGATAAATCAATTATGTCATTAATTAGGTTTAGCAGATGCTTGCCACTAGTTTCAATAATATTAGAATAACGATTTAATTGAGCTTGAGTTTTTCCTTCTTCTTTTAAAAAACCTGAGAATCCAACAATTGCATTTAAGGGAGTACGAATTTCGTGGCTCATATTGGCTAAAAATGCCGATTTTAGTTTATCGCCTTCAATGGCTTTTTCTTTTGCCCGCTCTAGTTCAATATTAATCTTCTTTAGCGCAGCTTCATTTCTTTTTTGTTCCGAAATATCACGCACAATCGAAATTAAATATGGTTTTCCCTCCCATTCAAAGGCAGAAAAACTAATGTGTACATCAAAAGCTTTTCCATTCTTATTATAGTGTATATCTTCTAATTCTAGTTTTCCTGTATTATCAAACTTTTGAGTTACAGTTTTACTATTCATCCAGCCTTGTACACTGCCCTTGGTTAATTCACTAGCACTCATATTAAGAAACTCTTCTTGCGAATATCCATATTTTTCACAAGCAGCGTCATTTACTAGGGCATAAGTACAATCACGATTTTGTTCCAGACGTTGAACAAGAACTGAGTCGGACATAGAATTAAACAATAATTTAAATCGGTCATAATTTTGTTCTGCATCCTGTTTCCTTTGCTCAATTTCTAGCTCTTTCTCTTTTTCTAAAGTGACATCAATATGTGTTCCAATAGCTCTTACAGGCTTTTTATCATCATTATATTCTATTATTTTACCGTTATCTAAAATCCATTTCCACTTCCCATCTTTTGTTTTCATACGGTAGGTAGTCGAATAGAATTCTGTTTTACCACTTATATGAGCGTTCATTACTTTATTTACAGAAGGTTTATCATCTTCGTGAAGTAATTTTTCCCAAGTGCTTGCGTCTTTTTCTAATTCGTTTAATTCATATCCAAGCATATTAGCCCATCTCTTATCAAAAAAAACTTCTCCCTTAATAATATTCCAATCCCAAACTCCTGCCTGAACACTATCTAAAGCCAGTTTTAATTGCCCCTTACTTTTTATCAGCTCTTTATTTTGTTCAAATATTTTTTCCTCATTTTGTTGCTGAGAAGTGTAGTCTATAAGATATCCTAAGTAATGAGTTATTTTTTGTTGCTCGTTTTTGATGACTGTTGTATAATCAAGTACCCATTTAGTTTCGCCTGTTTTTGTTTGTAAACGATATGGCTTATGCGAATAAAATTTTTTTTTATTTATTGAATAGCGTTTAATCTCATCGGCAATCATTTCGGAGTCATTGGGATGTATCATACTTGAATAGCGAAAATCTGGAGATAATACTTCGTCTCTTGTATATCCAATTAAATCAACAATATTATCTGTTATAAACTCAATAGGCCACTCTAATGTGTTTTTCCATGCAATAATAACTACGGGACCTTGCTTAAATAGTTGTTCTATATTAAAATCCATAATTTTTTTTGAAGAATATGTGTTT
>DAOVUO010000060.1 GCA_030632545.1 Bacteroidales bacterium | reverse complement strand
TTACAAAGTTAGTAATTTTACTTTTTATACCGATTATGAACCCAAATTACCTGTAAACTTCATTGATATAAAATCAGAATTGTTTAAAAAATTTCAATAGATATTGATAGCGAGCATGAATAATCCAGTACTGCTTTTTATTTGTTCAATGGGTCTCTGGTGTTCGGGAAACTCTGGTATTAGTCAATTTCGATTTTATTGATTATCTTTTACCAAAATTAATAAACAATGAAAAAAATAACCTATTTAATGCTTATTCTCCTCTTTTTGAGCTCATGCGAAAATAAGCAACAACAAGCCATTATTGAAATTCAAGCAACTGAAAAAGCATTTGAAAAAATGATAGCTGAAGAAGGTCTGGCGGAAGCATTTTCATACTTTGCAGCCGATAGCGCAGTTAAAAGTTTTGGAGATACACTTATAATTGGCAAAAAGGGAATTAAAGATTTTTATAAAAATCAAACAAACAAAAACATTAGCCTCCATTGGATGCCAGATTATATTTATGCCTCTGAATCAGGCGATTTAGCATACACTTACGGGAAATATACTTATAAAATGATAGATGCTAATGGACGTGAAATTAAATCTACTGGTATATTTCATACCGTTTGGCGAAAACAAAAAAATGGAACTTGGAAATTTGTTTGGGATTAGATTAAAAACACCAAAAAAGCAGTACTGAATAATCCAGTACTGCTTTTTACTTTTATTTATCTATTGAAACATCATAAATTGTCCTCTACCGCATGAGGCATCGCCCCAAAATGCAAAGAAATAATTAAACTCAAGTGTTATAAGAATAGTTAATGGATTAGTACTCTGAAAATTATTTACATAATTATCGTAAAAATCAGGATTACTAGCATTGTAATTATTATCTTCTAAATAAGCATAGCTAGAATTTTCAAACAAATCTTTTAAGCCGTAAGTAACTTTTACAGATAAATTTAACTCTGTCCTTTCATTGCGAACCAAAGCTTGCCCCATTGCTAAGCTTATGGCTGTATAGCTTTGCATAATTGTATCCATTAAATCACGGTTTTCTGGTTCAATTAGATTATTTCCACCAACAATGCTATAGGCCGATCTTAATTGCACTTTTTGAGGGCCAAACTCAAAAATGAAACCTAAATCTGATGTATAACGAAATAATACACCGAATTCTATGGCCGATAATTCATAAGACTTAGTATATTTATCTATACTATTGATATCATAAGCATTATAGTTTTGTTCAAAGGAACTCAAGCCGCCAATAAAGGACAAACCAATATTATCTCCATGAGTAAAACCAAAACGCCCACCTATATATGTAGCTGGCGAACGTTTTTCGCCTGCAATTCTAGGATCTTCAAAAACAGCTGAATTTAACATTATACCAGCACCATATCCTACTCTAGGTGCAATACTAAACCATTTAACAGTTGATTTTTTTGAAGAATAACCTCTTCCTCTTTGTCCAAATATAGGACTAATTATTACAAATAGTAAAATGATAATTCCAATCTTCTTCATAATGTCAAAATTTTTCAGTTTAAAAGTGAATTATATATGAATTAAACCAACTAGTCTAATTTAAGCACAGCCAAAAAGGCTTTCTGAGGCACTTCTACATTACCAATTTGCTTCATTCTTTTCTTTCCTTTTTTCTGTTTTTCGAGCAACTTCCTTTTACGAGTAATATCTCCACCATAACATTTTGCAGTAACATCTTTACGCACAGCCTTAACCGTAGAACGTGCAATAATTTTAGCGCCAATTGCTGCCTGTATTGCTACATCATATTGCTGACGAGGAATAAGTTCCTTTAATTTGTCAGTCATTTTTTTGCCAAAACTAAACGCATTTTTTTCATGTATTAATGTGGAAAGTGCATCAACACGCTCACCGTTAAGTAAAATATCAAGTTTAGCTAAATTCGAACGCCTAAATTGTGAAGGCTGATAATCAAAAGAAGCATATCCTTTTGAAATACTTTTCAATTTATCATAAAAATCAAAAACAATTTCGCCCATAGGTATCTCAAAACTAAGATTTACCCTATTTCCCGACATATAGTTCTGTTTTTTAAGCGTACCTCTTTTGTCCAAACACAAAGTTATAATTCCGCCAACGTAATCTGCTTGTGTAATAATTTCAGCTTCAATATAAGGCTCTTCTATATAATCAATAAACTTAGGGTCAGGTAAATCTGCTGGACTATGTACCTCAATTTTCTCCCCTTTTCTTGTATAAACCAAATATGATACATTAGGCGTAGTAGAAATAACATTCATGTCAAATTCTCTATCTAAACGCTCTTGCACAATCTCCATGTGTAATAATCCCAGAAAACCACACCTAAAACCAAAGCCTAATGCAGCCGATGATTCTGCCATAAAAGTAAGGCTAGCATCATTTAATTGAAGTTTATCCATTGCTGCACGCAAATCTTCATAGTCTTCTGTGTCAACAGGATAAACTCCTGCAAAAACCATTGGTTTTACTTCTTCAAAGCCATCTATTGCTGCATCACAAGGCTCTTTTACATGAGTAACTGTATCGCCCACCTTTACTTCTGAAGTGGCTTTTATTCCTGAAATTATATAACCCACATCTCCTGCAGATAATTTATCTTTAGGATGGTATCCTAGCTGTAATATACCAATTTCATCGGCAACATACTGACGACCAGTATTAAAAAACTTCACCTTATCACCTTTTCTAATTGTACCATTTTTAACTTTAATATAAGCAATAATGCCTCTAAATGAGTTAAATACAGAGTCGAAAATTAAAGCTTGCAATTTAGCATTTGAATCGCCTTTAGGCGCAGGAATATGCTCAACTATTGCGATAAGGATTTCTTCTATACCCAATCCTGTTTTTCCACTAGCTTCAATAATTTCATCTCTACCACAACCCAAAAATTCCACAATTTGGTCTTTTACTACTTCTGGCATTGCAGTTGGCATATCCATTTTATTCAATACTGGAATAATTTCCAAATCGTTGTCGATTGCCATATATAAATTGGATATTGTCTGAGCCTGAATTCCTTGAGTAGCATCAACAATCAATAATGCTCCTTCGCATGAGGCAATCGAACGACTTACTTCATAGGAGAAATCAACGTGCCCTGGAGTATCAATTAAATTAAGAATGTATATTTCACCTTTATAGGTATAATTCATTTGTATTGCATGGCTTTTTATTGTTATACCACGCTCACGCTCTAAGTCCATGCTATCAAGGACTTGAGCCTGCATAGCTTTGCCCGAAACTGTCTGAGTATATTCAAGAAGACGATCGGCCAAAGTACTTTTACCATGATCTATATGTGCAATTATACTGATATTACGAATTTTGTCCATAAAATTTATTATCACGAAAATTAGTATACAAAAGTACAAATAAGGACTTGTTTCCACAAAAACACTTGCTAATAAAACTATAAAAGCTTGTCAATAGTTGAATTCAATATGCTAAATTGTTGTTAATATTATATCGTCTTAGATTATTATCAATGTTTAATGTTTAATTATTAATTTTGCTTTTGCTATATGAAAGGTAAAAATTAAACTTGCCAAGTGTACAAGATACTTACTACCATATTTTTTCTTACAATATTAATTGAGCTAAATGCACAAAATTTAGCTTTTGAACGTTTTAAAACAGTACATTTTTATTCTGATTCTGCAATTATTGATAGTTTTATAATTAAACCAAATTCCGTCCGTTATCTGAGTATTTCAAAAGATTCTTGTATTAAAATAAACTACTCAAATGCAACTATTTACAGAAAATGTGCAATAGATAGCATAAAAATTGCGTATTCTGTACTTCCGTGGAGAGTGAAGCAAAATTATGCCTATAAAGCTATGCCTAAAATTATTCCACAATATTATTTTGATATCGAAAACAGCTATACTCAAGTTAAACAGACGCCGCCACAAAACTCGTCAGAATGAGATATTTATGGCGATTTTTCGCGTGGTATAAATGTTTCTAGCAATGGTCAATTAAATATGAATAACCAGCTTGATTTATCAATAAAAGGGAAAATTGGGCAACAAACAGAATTAAAAGCCATTATTAAGGACAAACAAATTCCCATTCAGCCCGAAGGCATTACAACAACACTAGAAGAGCTAGAACAAATTTATATTGAACTTAATCACCCAAATTATGTAATTAAAGCAGGTGACTATTTTGTAAATTATAACAAAAATCTATTTAAACTTAACAAAAAAATAAAAGGATTAGGATTTGAATCAAGTATTAAAAACTACAAGCAATCAACACATTTAAGTCAAGCAAAAGGGAAATTTAGACGATTAAAAATTATAGCAACAACAGGAAATCAAGGTCCATACAGACTTAATGGGAATCAAAATGAAAGCCCAATAATTGTATTGGCAAATACCGAGAGAGTTTACATAAATGGCATACTATTGAAGCGTGGTGAAAATTTTGACTATATTATAGATTACAATAATGGTGAAGTTTTTTTTACAAGCAAGCAAATTATTTCCTCAGTTATGAGAATTGTGGTCGAATACGAATACAAAATTTCACAACTAAGTAATTCCATTTTTCATAGTTCGGAGTTTAATCAAAACAAATGGCAATTTGGTATCGACTATTATGCAGAACAAGAATCAAAATCAAATTTTATAGAAAATACCGCAGATAGTGTATTAATACAGCAAGTTTATGATGGTGAATTTGCCAATAGCTATATTGAAACTCAAGCTTATTCGCTTGCAGATATTGCTTCAAACAATGCTTTATACAGATTAAAAGACACATTGATTAATGATTCCGTAATTCAGAATATATTTGAACTATCACGAGACAGTACGCAATTGCTTTATAATGTAGAATTTAGCTATGTTGGGACAAGCAAAGGAAACTATAAAATATCCACAAATAATAGTGTTAGCATTATTTTTGAATGGCTTGCTGATAAACAGGGCGATTACGAAGCTGTGAAAAAGATAGATATTCCACAAAAAAAGCAATGGCTACAAACAAGAACCAGTAAACAGATAGGAAACAGTGGATTACTGAGCATTGATATGTTAAACTATTTTCAAGATAAAAATCGTATTAGTCCAAATAATGAGCAAGAGAAAGCTTATGCCTTACATTTATTATATAAAGACAGTATCTCAATTAATCAATATATTAAAGGATTTTTAGATTTTGACTTTTACTCTCAATCAAATGATTTGCAAACAATAGAGCCTATTTTTGGAAATGAGTTTATTCGAAATTGGAATTTAACTGATAGTTTTATTTATACTGATTTCCAGAATACTAAACTTATTTTCTCGTTAAATAATACTGAAAAATGGACAAACAAAGTACAATTAGCAACTATTAGTCAAGGTGATGAATTACAGGCGGTACAGACAAGTTGGCATTCAGAATTAAATACTGAAAAATGGAATTCTATTGGACAAGGTTTTTTTACACAAAACTTCACTAATTTGGGGAAAGAGCAATTTTCCAAACATACTCAAACAATTAATTATAAGCTGGACAGCCTATTGCTATACACTCAAGTTGATGCTGAATACAAACAAACAAACAACATACTTTTCGACAATAAATATATTGATATAAAAACAGGCACAAACAAAAATGATTCAATTTCGCATAATTTTGAAATGTATTATCGCTATCGACTAGAAGAAAAATCGACTAATGCAACAAATAAAAACATCTATTCCACACAAGCCTTGTATCTATCTAAAAGCAAAAATAGTACTAACAACCAATTTGCAAGCACTTTAAGCTGGCAGCAAGAAACTGATTCCAGTCAAAATATAGTTCAGTACTATAATATTAAGCTGTATGATAGCTGGAAAACACCTCGTTCGGTTTTAAGTGGGCAAGTTTTAATGGAGAGCTATGCCTCAAAAGAGCCTCAAAGGATAGAACAATATATTCAAGTTCCTAATGGACAAGGATATTTTAAATGGATAGATTATAATAATAATCAAATTCAAGAACTTGGCGAATTTGAAAAAGCCACTATGCTAAATGAAGCCAATTATCAAAAAATTTACCGTCCTTCAAGCAATGTGCAACAATACTATAATTACAAAACAAATTTAAGACTAAGCTACGATGGAATTAACATTAAATCAATAAATTTTCTATCAAAACTATTGTTTGCACCCGTTTTAATTAAACTAAATTGGCAAACTAACTCAAAAAGCACAAATCAAAATATTTCTTTTGCAGAATATCAAAAAAACGATAGCAATAGTATACTAAACCAAAGTAATAAAAATGCATTATTTAACTATAGACTCAAAAAAATAGTTTTAAGCACACAGTACACAGATTATTCAATTTTCTCTCTATATGTAAATGGCGGAGAGCTAAAAAGCGAAAAAAACAGTCTATTTAGTCTAAATTATTTGCCAAAAAGTGTATTTGAATTAAATTTATCGTTGCAAAATAGAATTAATAATAATAGTAATAGATATTATCAGACAAGAAATTATTCCTATCTGTCAAAAACCTATTCAGCTAGCATTTTTTTTTCAAATGTATTTTTCCTTGATTTAAGAACTAAAGTTTCTTATAATGAATTACATAAAACTAAATTTGAACATCTCGGCTTTATTCAAACAATCAGCCTAGAATTATCAGGAAAACAAGCAGTTTTGCCTATAAATATCAAACTAAATTATCTAAAAATTAATTATTTAGAAGAACAAAATACACCCATGGCTTTTGAAATTATTCAACATCACAGAAATGGAAATAATTTTGACTTAGATATTACATTCAACATAAAACTAGGACAAATATGGATATTATCATCTATGTATCAGGCACAAATATCATCAAAAGCCCAATTTCATAGTGGAAATATAAAGTTTAGTGCAAAGTTTTAAACATTGTATCAACAAGTCAAACGACTAATTGTAAGCCTATTAACGCTTAGTTGTTAATAAGTTTATATTGCTTTGAATAATAGTAATGCTTAACTTTACCACATATTAAAACTTAGAATAATCCATTAACCTAAAATAAAAACATTTTCAATGTACATTGAACAGATTTCATTAAATAAAAAAACTGTGGAAAAATCAAAAACTTACACTTTTGATGAGTCTTTTACTGGTGCTCTCAAATAGTTTGAGGGCGATGAGTTGGCGGCCAGAGTTTGGGTAAATAAATATGCACTAAAAGACTCTTTTGGAAATATTTATGAGAGTAGTCCAAAGCAAATGCATATTCGTATAGCCAAAGAAATAGAGAGAGTAGAGCAAAAGTACCCCGATCCAATGGATTTTGATGAAATTTTTGGACTTCTTGATAAATTCAAATACATTATACCTGCTGGCAGTCCTATGAGTGGAATTGGTAATAAATTCCAAATTGTATCACTTAGCAATTGTTTTGTAATTGGGCACGATAAACCTGCTGATTCATACGGAGGTATTTTACGTATGGACGAAGAGCAAGTTCAACTGATGAAGCGTAGAGGTGGAGTTGGTCACGATTTATCTCATATCCGTCCAAAAGGAAGCCCTGTTATGAATAGTGCATTAAGCTCTACGGGCGTTGTTCCATTTATGGAGCGATACTCAAATTCTACTCGCGAAGTTGCTCAAGATGGACGAAGAGGCGCGCTAATGCTTAGTATCTCAATAAAACACCCCGATGCAGAAGATTTTATCGACGCTAAACTTGAAAGCGGTAAAATTACTGGTGCTAATATTTCGGTTAAAATTGATGATGAATTTATGCAAGCTGTTACTAGTGACGCTATATATACTCAGCAATATCCTATTGACACCGATAAGCCAACTTTTGAGAAGAAGATAAAAGCTCGTGATTTATGGAATAAAATTGTTAATAATGCGTGGAAATCGGCTGAACCAGGAATACTATTCTGGGACACAGTTATAAAAGAATCGGTAGCAGATTCGTATGCGGATTTGGGTTATAAAACTATTTCAACCAATCCTTGTGGCGAAATACCTCTTTGTCCTTATGATAGTTGTAGACTATTAGCAGTAAACCTTTACAGCCATGTGGAGAATCCATTTACTGAAAAAGCTATCTTTAATTGGGAGAAATTTGATGTTAATGCTCAAAAAGCGCAGCGCATAATGGACGACATTATTGATCTTGAACTAGAAAAAATTGATAAAATTTTAGAAAAAATTAATACAGATAAAGAAGAAGCCGACATAAAGCATGTTGAAAGACAATTGTGGGAAAAAATTAAAGAAAAAGCAATTAATGGCCGTCGTACTGGAGTTGGAATTACTGCCGAAGGCGACATGTTAGCAGCACTAAACTTACGTTATGGAACAAAAGATGCAAGCGATTTTTCTACCGAAGTACATAAGCAATTAGCACTAAGTGCTTATCGTTCTTCTGTTACAATGGCAAAAGAAAGAGGCAAATTTCCTATTTACGAAAGCATACGCGAAGACAAAAATCCGTTTATTTTACGTATTAAAGAAGCAGATCCTCAGCTTTATAAAGATATGGAAAAATATGGCAGACGAAATATTTCATTATTAACTATTGCCCCAACAGGTACAACAAGCTTAATGACTCAAACTACTTCGGGAATTGAGCCTATATTTATGCCCGTATATCGCCGTCGCAGAAAAGTAAATCCAAATGATGTTGCTACAACCGTTTCCTTTGTTGATGAAATGGGCGATGCTTGGGAGGAGTACAATGTTTTTCATCACCATTTTTTAACATGGATGAAAGTAAACGGACATGATGCAGAGGCAGTAATGCGTTTTTCTGATGAAGAAATTGAAAAATTAGTTAAAAAATCACCTTATTATAAAGCCACCTCTAACGATGTAGATTGGCTCGAAAAGGTGCGTATGCAAGGTGCTGTACAAAAGTGGGTTGACCACTCAATAAGTGTAACAATTAACTTACCTAACGAAGTAAAACCAGAATTGGTTGGAAAACTCTACGAAGAAGCCTGGCGTTCGGGTTGCAAAGGTGCTACCGTTTACCGTGATGGTTCGCGAGATGGTGTTTTAATATCTGCTTCAAGCAAAAAAGAGCAAACAGTTAGCGAGAATGAAATACAAGAGCACAACAGCCCAAAACGTCCACAGGAGCTTACATGTAATATTGTCCGCTTTAAAAATAACGACGAAAGTTGGATTGCTTTTGTAGGATTATTGCACGGAAAACCTTACGAAATATTTACAGGTCTCGACGAGCCAGATGCAATGCCTATTTCGAAATCAGTTAAACAAGGCGTAATAATCAAAAACAGAGATAATAACGGCAAATCTCGTTACGACTTACGTTATACCAACAAATATAATTATAATGTAATAGTTGAAGGACTTTCGTATAAATTTAGCCCCGAATTTTGGAATTATGCGAAATTAATTTCAGGGATTTTACGTCATGGAATGCCTATTCAGCACGTATTGTATTTAATTCAAGGCTTACACCTTAATGATGAGAGCATAAACACATGGAAGAATGGTGTTGAACGTGCCTTAAAGCCATACATTCCTAACGGAACAAATGCAAACAATGGCGAAGAATGCTCATCCTGCGGATCTGAAAGTTTGGTTTATCAGGAAGGTTGTTTGATTTGCCAAAATTGTGGCTCATCAAAGTGCGGATAATATTTATCAGAGCAATTGTATTTAAAGTTGAACAGTAATCAATTATTAACAGCTATAAGTTAAGTAGTCACGGTGTGAATTTGTGAATAAAACAACAACTATTGAAAAATCATCACATCTATTAAGTCATTCACACCGTGACTATTATAAACAGCCGACGGGAAAATTATCAATAATCAATTGTCAATCATCAATTATAAATTGTCAATCAACAATCGTCAATAAATTATAGTTAATTTAA
>DAOVUO010000181.1 GCA_030632545.1 Bacteroidales bacterium | reverse complement strand
ATTGATAATTGGGAATCGGTGATTACTAATTCGAAATTCGCAATTCGTAATTCGTAATTGATAATTCGTAATTGGTAAATCGCTTGCGTCAGCCCAATAATAAATAGTCAATAATAAATAATAAATCAAAGACCTCATTCAAATCAGCTATACCTTAGCTATCATTGCTGTCAGTAGGCTGAGTTTCTGGCCTAAAGATTGAGCTATCCGCATGTTTTTTCATACTTCTAAAGCCCAATATCCATAAAAATACAACAAAAGGAATAAATAATAAAAGCAATAAATTATTTCCCGACATTAATATAAAATCATATACCCCATGAAGTAATATTGGCACAGCTATAGCTAATGTAAGGTAAAGCCCCTTGCCCCTATCGGCGAATTTAGCTAATGCAAGATAATATCCCATAGCAACCCCAAATAACGCATGACCAGGAATAGCAGTAAAAGCTCTTAAAACAGCAATATTCTCACCATTAGTACCGCTGTCAATTACATAAAAAACATTTTCGACACCAGCAAAACCCAACGAAAGAAATGCGGCATAAATAATTCCATCAAAAAGCTCATTAAAATTTTGATTTCGCCAAATAAGTAGAAAAAAAGCAAGATATTTTAATAATTCCTCAGTAAATGCAGCTACAACAAAACCCTCATAAGCATTATAGGCTAATAATTGTTGTGCGTTACCTATAATCTCAAATTCGCTTAAATTTACTTCTCTGATACTTGTTGGAAAAAAAATTATGGCCATATTACTCAACCAACTTCCTATCAATACGGCAGGAATAACAATTATGATTCCGCCCAAAATTGCACGTAAAAGCATTCCAATAGGTTCTTTTTCGTACTTATCTCTTGAATATAAATAAAGTAAGATAACCAGAACAGGTGCCAAAGACAATGCAAATACAGACCACATAATTTTATTAGCTTAATTTATTCAGTAAAAATAAAATATTCTGTTTTAATTTACAAAATATATTTAGTTTAAATGCATTAAAAATAAATTAAAGTATAATACCCACTTAAATAGGATTCAAGCAGGTATTTTTATTCGTTGTGCATTCTCAAAAAAGATTATCCAGCTGGATTAGTAGCAGCCGAATCGCCAAAAACAATATCCAAAATATTTTCAGCCGTCTCTAAAGCCCAAGCAATAGGATCTTTACGTATCTGACGCTCAATATCTGCAACCTTAAAAAACAATCCATCAAGTGCCCTTTCTGTTACATAAGGCCCTAAAGTATCGTCAAGAGGTGTTCCGCCAACTAAAGATGCAATTGGATTATACTTTTCTGCTAAAAATCCCCACGCTGTATTTGTTGATATCCCTGCAACCAAATCTTTAGATAAAGATTCATCAATTTTAGGTGCATAAGTCTCTTTTAATTGAGCAAAAGTTACTGACCTTAAGTAACTTGTAGCAGCAGCACTATCAAACTCTGTACTTTTAAATTCGCTTGCAGGATTAACCCCATTTAATATCTCCCAAGCATCGTCTAAAGACAAGCCCATTACAGCATCTGTAAAAATAGGTTTTGCTTCCACAGCAGCATCTTCAGCCGTGCGATTTATTCGTAAAACTACTTCACCAATTTGATTTTTAAGCACTTCGTCCAATCCAGTTGCTTGAACCAAATTACTATTAATAGCCAAATCAAGCACTCTTTGTGCATCTTCGGGAAGCAATATTTTTATTAACAAATCTGCAAAATACCCATCCTGAGCATGTAAAACTGATACTGAAGTATCTGTACCTACAACTAATGCTGTTTTCAATCCCTCAATCACCTGTTCCTTACTCAGTTCATCAATTTCTTCAAGTGTATCTATCAAGCTATCACAAGAAAAAAAGCTAAACGGAATAAGTAGAATAATAAATAAAATTCGTTTCATAATATTTCTGTTTTAAGTTTAAACGTAAAATCAAATAAAAAAGTTTATCATTTTCGACCAAAAACTCTATTCAAAATGTCTTTAGCTACTTTTTTTGCCCAAACAGCCGGTTCTCGGCGAATCTCCTTTTCTGTTTCCCCAACTTTTAAAAACAATCCATTTAAAGCCTTTTCGGTAACATACTCGGCCAACGATGGATTTAATTTTTCGCCCCCAATATAAGGTGCGACTTTATTATAGATACCAATTAATTTTGACCAAGCTTCATTAGTAGATACATTTCCAACCAGTTTTTTATCCAAAGCAAGATTTATTTTCGGCATAAAAGCTTGTTTTAATTGATCATAAGTAGTTGACTGTAAATAATGAGTTGCTGCCGCAGAATCAAAATTCATTGTTTGGCTTGATGCCATAGGATTTTTACCTTTTAAAATATCCCAAGCTTGTGGCAAGCTCATGTTTTTAATTGCACCAACAAAAATAGGTTTTGCCTCTGATGCAGCATCCTCAGCCGCCCTATTTATTCGCATTATTACATCAACTTCCATATTCATAATCTGCTTATCCAAACCAAGAGTTTTAGCAAATTTATTAGCTTTTGCTTTTGATAAAAGATTTGCAGCTTCTTTGGGTAAAAATATTTTTACAGCTTTATCGGCTAAATATCCATTTTGAGCATGCAAAATATCTACGGAATTTTCTGCGCCAACAGTTAAGGCCGTTTTTAATCCTTCGGAAACTTCATTTTTTGTCAGCTCATTAGTTTCGTGAGAATTAGCTGCCTCACTTACGATTTGCAATAATTGATCGCATGAACTAAATAGTATGGCAAACATTGATAAAAAGATAATTTTTTTCATGTATTTTTTTTAGTTGAAAGTTTGAAAGTGTAAAGTTAAAAGTGTAAAGTTTAAAGTGCAAAGTTAAAAGTATAAAGTTGTGAATGCCAGAGCTTGGCATCTACAACTTTGCACTCAAAACGTAAAACTTAACTAAATATTATATTACAATGGTTCCCCGATGTTCGGGGCAGGCAGTTAAATATTTCTAAGACATTGAATGATAATTATTTGCAAAAATAAATTTATTAAGTATAACTGCTAGATATTCAGCATCTTAACTTAAAACTTAGCACTCAAAACTTAAAACTTAACTAAGTATTATATTATCAATCAAGCTTTAAATCACTTTTAACTAGATTAATTTTATCAAAAGCGAGTTTTTGAACAGTTTCAAACGAAACTCCCTCCAACATTTCAGATTTCACACTCACATAAAACTTAATCTTTGGCTCAGTTCCACTAGGACGAACAGAAATTTTAGTTTCATCAGCAGTTATAAATTGTAATACATTTGCTTTTGGCAAATCTATTGCTTCACTCGTATTTGCGACTATATTCTTTGAAATTTGCGACGAATAATCTTTTATAATTACTACATCAGAACCAGCAATTGATTTTGGTGGCTTACTTCTAAAACTCTCCATCATTTCCTGAATTTCTTCAGCTCCTTGCTTACCTTTTCGAACCAAATTAATTAAATCCTCCTGATAATAACCAAATTTGACGTAAATATCCATCAAAATATCCCAAAGAGATTTATTTTGAGTATGCGCCCAAGCTGCTGTTTCAGCAATTAATGCACAGGCCATTACTGCATCTTTATCACGAACAAAATCACCAGCCAAATAGCCATAACTCTCCTCGCCACCTACAATAAAGGTTTTCTTACCCTCATTTTCTTTCATTATTCCTGCAATATACTTAAAACCAGTAAGTACATCGTAATACTCCACACCAAAAGCCTTGGCTATATCAGCAATTAGCTCGGTGGTAACAATTGTTTTAACAATATACTCTTTACCTTTTAGCATATTTTTCTCTTTCCACATAGAAAGCATATAATAAGCTAATATCGCCCCTGTTTGATTCCCATTTAACAAAATAAATTCATTATTTACGTTTACAGCCACTGCAACTCTATCAGCATCAGGGTCGGTAGCCATAACAATATCCGCATTTACCTGCTTAGCTTTTGCAACAGCCATTTTTAAAGCTTCGGCATTCTCTGGATTTGGCGAAATTACGGTAGGAAAATTTCCATCTGTTTCGTCCTGCTCAGGCACATTATAAATTTTTTCAAAACCAATTTTTCGCAAAATAGCTGGTACTAACACTACCCCCGTACCATGTATTGGTGTAAACACAATCTTTAAATCTTTTGCTTGTTTTATATACTCTTTTCCCTGAATTATAGTAGTTAGCTTATCAAGATAAATTTTATCTATCTCCTCTCCTATTTTCACAATTAATTCTGATTTAGGCGTTTGCTTAACATCAGCAATTGATGAAATTTTGCGGACTTCGCTTGTAATATTCTTATCGTGAGGTGCAATAATCTGTGCACCATCATCCCAATAAGCCTTATAACCATTATATTCTTTAGGATTATGCGAAGCTGTTAATACAACACCAGTCTGACAGCCAAAATGACGAATTGCAAACGATAACTCTGGTGTTGGTCTAAGAGAATCGAAAAGATAAACCTTTACATCATTTGCCGAAAAAATCTCGGCTGTTTTTTGAGCAAATAGCTCACCGTTGTTCCTACAATCATAAGCTATTGCAGCACTTAACTCTTGATTTGGGAAATTAATTTTAAGATAATTCACTATTCCCTGAGTGGCCATTGCAACTGTGTAAATATTCATGCGATTTGTTCCCACACCCATAATTCCACGCAAGCCTCCTGTTCCAAACTCCAAATCGGTATAAAAACTTTCAATTAATTCATCTGGCTTATTTAAAATTAGATGATTAATTTCGGCTTTTGTTTGCTCATCATAAGGGCCATCTAGCCATTTTTGAGCTTTTAGTTTAACTTCTTCAAGTAATTGATTATCCATAATTTATATAATTTTAACTGCCATTATTGTTATATCATCTCTTTGGTCGGAATATTCCATATAAGCATCTAAATCTTTATTTATTTGCTCTAATTGGTCGGGCATTGATAAGTTTTTAATTTGACTTAGTTTTTCGAGGAAACGTTTTGTTCCATATCTTTTCCTTATAGGATTATTTTGATCAACAAAACCATCGCTCGTTAAATAAAAAGTAGTACCAAATTCACATTCGAATTTCTGCTGCGCAAACTCCTGCATATTTCTTGTTTTTGGACCACCAATTTTTCGTCTATTTCCTTTTACAATAGTAATTTCATCATTATTAGCTTTGGCTATATACAAATTTCGTTTTGCACCCGAAAATACAAATTCTGTCATTTTCTTATCTTTCTCATACTTAATTCTGATTAAAGAAACGTCCATACCATCTCTATTATCAGTAATTTTTTGATTAAGAGCACGAACAAACTTTTTATTCAAGCTTTTTAATATCTTATTAGGCTCAATCACCTTATCTATAAAAACAATTTCGCTAAGCAATCTACTTCCAATAACCGACATAAATGCACCAGGAACACCGTGTCCGGTACAATCTACAGCGGCATAAAAATGATATTCATCTGTTGAATGTTTAGGTGAAAATTTAGCATGCCAATAAAAATCTCCCGAAACAATTTCTTTTGGTCTGTACAAAACAAAAGTTTCAAAACGCTCGTTTAAATCTTTATTTTGAGGCAATATTGTAGATTGAATAATTTCTGCTGAGCGAATACTGGCATTAATATTTTCGTTTTTAGCTTCCAAAAGACCTTTTTGATCACTCAACATTTCATTAATTTCACGAAACTCAAATGCCTGGCTAGATATTTCCTGCTGAGCTTTTCGCATATCACTTACATCTGTTTCAATAGCAACCAATCTGTTTACAAGCTCGTCTTCATCAATTATCGGACTTAAAGTAGTACGCACATAAAACGAATGTCCATCTTTACTTTCAGTTTTAGATTCGTAATGAACACTTTCCCGTTTATTTATAACATGAAAAAATAATTCTTCTATATCACTATTTGTACTAAGTTGAAAAATAGTACTTCCTTTATTCTCCAAAATCTCATCAAAAGTATAGCCATAAAGTCTCACATAAGCATCATTAATCCACTCAATATCACCCTTATTATCAACTAGCATAATAGCATTATCAGTTTTAGCTGCAACAATTGATAATTT
>DAOVUO010000405.1 GCA_030632545.1 Bacteroidales bacterium | reverse complement strand
TTTCATACGAATAATACCAAATACGGATAAAATCAAAAAAACAAAAACAACCAAATAAACCCAAGGTCGATAATGTAAAACAATTTTTTCTAAATAATCGAGTATAAAACTCATCGAAGATTTATCTAAATGCTTTAAATGACGATATTCAGGCTCATTAGCAAAACTAAAAAAGATAGGAATTAATAAAATACTCAATACAAATAAGCCCATAATATTCAATGAAGCAACAATTCCAAACTCCACTAACATATCATTTTTAGTAATTATAAAAGTAGCAAATCCAATAGCAGTAGTTAAATTAGTAAGAAAAGTAGCTTGTCCGACTTTATAAATAATTCGATGTAAAGCCTTAATTTGATTTCCGTGATTTTGAAACTCTGAATGATATTTATTCAATAAAAACACGCTATTAGGAATACCAATAACGATAAGCAAAGGCGGAATCATTCCTGTAAGAATAGTAATATCGTAGCTCATTATTCCTAGTGTACCAATAGACCAAATAACGGCAACAAGCACAATAAGTAAACTAAAAAAAACAACTTTATACGACCGGAAAAGATAGAAAAGTAACAAACCTGTAACTATTAATGCAATTAAAGTAAACAGCTTAATCTCGTCCTTAATCATTTTACCAATACGCGTTTTAGTGTAAGGTAAACCTGAATAACGCATAAAAGTTTGATTTTTCTCACCAAAAGCTTCGGCAATAAACACCAAACTATCCATCATGGCTTCACGATTCACACTTCGCATAAGAGCTTCGTCGATAGTAATTGCCATTAAATACACATTTGATGTATCGTTATATAAAAGTTTCGAATAAAAAGGTCGCTCTTGAATTAGTTTACTCAAACTATCCAATTGTATTTGCGACTCTATCTCTTTAGGGAATATAGGTATGGCATTAAATTTTTTCTCTTCTTTATTTTTGATTAAGTCAACTGCATCAGAAACACTTAAAACGAAATTCACACCATCTAAAGCACGAAAATCATCTCCCATTTTTATCCAATCATTAACTAAATCTTTCCGATAAAAGTCATTTTCTTGAATACCCAAAATCATTACCGATGCATCGCTACCAAAAACTTGCTGAAATTTTAAATAATCTTGAAATATAGGGTCTTCCTCAGGAACCATTCCCGAATAATTATATTTCATTTTCACAAACGTAGCTTCATAAGCCATAAATACAGTAAAAATACCCAATAAAACAAGTATTGGTATTCTGTATCGAAGAATAAAACGTGCAATTGCTATCCACATAACAAAGGAAAATTAAAATCAAAAATGTCCAACAAAAGTAGTAATAAACTGGTTCATAGAAAAAAATAAATTGCTATTAATTCCACATAAGCTTACCTCACAGCATACCTATTAACTCAGTCAATTTTATTTTGCAAATTACAATGCTCAATATCAAAAAAACTCTTGACATTTTCAAATATACTACTTATATTTAGCTCTAAATACTTACAATATTAAATAATTTAATAAATGAAAAATCTTACCATCAAGTTTAAATTAATTGCTGCATCTCTATTTTTTAGTGCAACTTTACTCATAATAGGCCTTTTCTCGTATTTCAAAATGCAAGAAATAAAACAGATATCTGAACTTAATCAAAAAGCAAACAAAATATTAGAGTTAAGCTTAAAAATGAGAAAAGCAGAAAAAGACTTTATGATAAGAAGTACATCCGATGAAAAATATTTTAAAACAGAGAATAGCAAATATATAGATGAATTTGATAATCTTCATAAAGAAATAAACGAATTATTAGCTAATTTATCAAATAATGATAAAATGAAACTAATGAGACTAAAAAATGAATTGTCTACTATAAAAACCAATTTCGATAAATACGAAAAAGGATTTAAAACACTTGTGCAAGCACAAACACAAAGAGGTTACACAGAATATGGACTTATAGGAAATATGAGAAAATCGGCACATGAATTAGAGACGGACTTAAAAAACATAACGTATCTACATAATTCACTATTAGAAATTAGACGTAACGAAAAAGACTATTTAATTCGTAAAGACATTAAGTATCAAAAACAAATAACACGAAATATAGAAAGTCTGATAGATCTAATCAATCTTGACACCAACCTAAATTACAGTACAAGAAGAAATTTGGTTAATGAATTGACAGTTTATCAGGAAGCAATTAATGATATAGTTGAAATTGATGACAAAATAGGATTTTCGCAAAACGAAGGCTTACAAAAAGAATTCAGAGCGGCTGTTCACTCAGTGGAACCAGCGGTTGTAAATTTAACAAATATACTAACCGAAGAAAACGAAAAAATACTTAAAACTGGTATTACTTATATAGTTACATTAGTTTCAGTTTTTATAGCATTATCAGTTTTTTTCATGACATTTATTACCAGCACAATTCGAAAATCCTTAAAAATAGCGCAAAAAACTGTAAAAGCAGTAGCACAAGGAGATTTCTCGGAAGATATTCAGATTAGCAGTACCGATGAAATTGGTATGCTCCAAAAAGATATTGCGCTCATGCTAAAAAAGCTAAGATTCAGCGTATTGATAGCCAAAAGCGTATCGGAAGGCGACTTAACTATTCTAAAAAACAGCTCAAATAAAAACTTTGGCGGTGAACTTGACGATGCATTAAAAATAATGATTGAAAAACTACAGCACACTCTTTCAAACGTAAAAATATCTGCAGCCGACCTTGTTACATCTGCAAGTCATTTAACTTCAGCATCGGAAATAGTGGCGCAGGGAGCTAACGAACAAGCTTCATCCTCAGAAGAAATCTCTAGTACAATTGAAGAAATGGTAGCAACAATTCAACAAAATAGCATAAACGCAAAACAAACAGAAGAAATTTCGGAAAAAGCTGCCATAATGATGCAAGATGGAAATAATTCTTTTGAAGCCACTATAAATTCAATTATTGAAATAACAAGTAAAACTGAAATAATAAACGATATAGCAGAAAAAATAGATTTACTTGCTATTAATGCTGCAATTGAAGCGGCTAGAGCAGATAAATATGGAAAAGGATTTGCTGTGGTTGCTCAGGAAATAAGAAAACTAGCAGAAAGCACAAAAAGCTCTTCAATAAAAATTAATGTACTCTCGAAAGACACTGTAGGTTTATCTAAAAAATCAATGCACATATTAGAAACAGTTTTACCTGACGTAAACAAATCAGCTCATCTAGTAAAAGAAATTGCGGCATCAAGCACTGAACAGAAAGCAGGAATAGATCAAATTAACGATGCTGTAATACAATTTTCTCAAGTAACACAAGAAAATTCAGCCACTTCAGAAGAATTATCCTCTAGTTCTGAACAATTAAAGCATCAAGCAGAAGCACTAAAAGAAAGTATTAGTTTTTTTAAATTGGACAATAACTTTA
>DAOVUO010000188.1 GCA_030632545.1 Bacteroidales bacterium | reverse complement strand
TTTCCTTTCTTGCCTTAGAGCCACAGAATTAATTGAGAAAAAAATACACATGCAGCTTGATTTAAAAGAAGAAATACAGTTAAAATTGCATAAGTCTATGTGTAAGGCCTGCAGTAATTATGATAAGCAAAGTGTTTTTATAGATGTATTGATAAAAAGTAAAGAATATAAAAAGCTGAATATTAATACATCAATATTTAAAGAAGAAATAAAGAGAAAAATATTTGAGTAAGCTCTAAGGCTTTTTACACAAATTTAATAAAAACGATATGATTAGAATTTTAATATTAGTGCTTTTAGGAATCTTAACAGGTGCTTGCTCTGGTAGCAAAGTTGAAAAAAAAGGATTTCAAGTAAGTGAAATCTCAGAAAGTGAAAGCGGTCAAAAAATTGTTGGACTTAACATAGATTCATTAAAACTTGAAACAAGACCAAGAAATGTTCTACTTACAAATAACCTAGTACATAGATTAACACCTATTTATAAAGTTAATTACAACAGTAAAACCAAAAAATCGTATACAGGTTCCAATTATTACCACTTGACCTGGGGTAATAGTTGGAATAATAATTTTATGCCAGGATTTGAAGCAGTCTATGGATATAATTTTGTGAATATTTCTCATTATAATAATAAAACTAGAAAGGAGAATAAACTATTTGATAAACCTGTTTTAATAAAAACACTTTATTATCCAGCCTTCTCAAAAGATACTCTGAATTTTGAGCCAGTAAATAGAAAGTATTATATGGTTTCTGTTTATGATGAAGATACAAACAAAGATGGATTTATAAATGTAAAAGATTTGAGAAGATTTTACCATTTTGACATTAATGGTATGAACAAAAAAGCTCTTATTCCAAAGAATTATTCTGTTATGAGTTCGGAATATGATTCAGCAAATGATTTTATGTACATATTTGCTAAAATAGACAAAAATCAAAACGGACAAATGGAACTAAATGAACCAACTGACATATTTTGGATAGACTTAAAAAATCCTAAAAATGTAGGAGTGCAATTTAGAACTGAATAAAAAACCTTTACCAACATGGCAAAGAAGGTAAATAGAAAATAAAAAAATGACACTTGAAGAATTAGGATATAATATAGAATTGGAAAATTACCGAAAGGAGCAAAATCTTGACTCTTTTGCAGTAGGGCGTGTTATTTCCGAACACAAGGAAAGATACGTTGTGAGAACTACTGAAAATGAATATGAGGGTGAAATAATTGGAAACTTACGTTTTTCGGCAAATAGCAGGTCTGATTTTCCTGCTGTTGGAGATTGGGTTGCAATTTCTGAATATGATGACGATAAAGTGCTTATTCATAACGTTTTTCCAAGAATGTCTATTATAGAAAGAAAAGCGGTTGGAAAACAAGATGACAAACAAATTATTGCAACAAATATAGATAGTGCATTTATCTTACAAGCTGTTGATAGAGACTTCAGTATAAACAGAATAGAAAGATATCTAACTATTAGCAACAAATCAAACGTAAAACCAGTTATCATTCTCAATAAAATTGATTTGGTGAATGATGTCGAATTAGCAAAATTGATTGCTACAATTCGCGAAAGAATAAATAAAGTTCCAATATTTGCAATAAGTAACACATCTCGAAAAGGAATTGATAAACTGAAAGAGATTATAGAAAGCGGTAAAACCTATTGTCTCTTAGGTTCATCAGGAGTGGGGAAATCAACTTTAATAAATAATCTTTTAGGCAAACAATTAATAAGAACAAGTGCAATTAGTGTAAGTTCAAGTAGAGGCAAGCATGTTACAAGTCATCGTGAATTGCATGTTCTTGAAAATGGTGGAATTTTAATAGATAATCCTGGAATGAGAGAGGTAGGTATTGCAGATTCTGCGGATGGCCTAGAAACTACATTTGAAACAATAGTGGAACTATCAAAGAATTGCAGATTTAAAGATTGTACACATACCTCCGAAATTGACTGTGCTGTAATGGCAGCAGTTGAAAGAGGAGATATAAACAAGTTGTCCTACGAAAATTACTTAAAAATGGTGCGGGAAAAAGATCATTACGAATCTACAATTGCTGAAAGACGAAAAAAAGATAAGGATTTCGGCAAAATGGTAAAGAGCTATATTAAAAATAAAAATCAGAGCAAGTACTAAACACAGCAAAGTAATCTGTGTAGCCGAATTAATTCACATTATTTATCCGCCAGATAATAATGCCTTGGAAAGAGCAGTGAGAAATATAAAAGTAAAACAAAAATTGTCGGGACAATTCAAATCAGAAAACAGGGCTTAGAGATATGATATTTAATAATGGCTGAAAAGCTTGTTGTGAAAAACTAGGCTATATGCAAATCTTTCGCTAAATTTGTATAAACTAAGATTAATGTCTTATGCCTAATGCCAAGTTTCATTATAGTTTAAGCGAAATTAGTAGTGTTATTTCTGGGCAGTCGTCTAATTTTGCTAATAATCCATTTATAGACGAGATACAATTTGATAGCCGAAAGACACCGCTTAATCAAAATAGTACACTATTTTTTGCATTAAAAGGTAGTCAGCGAGATGGCCATTTATACATATCCGAAGCATATAAAAAAGGAATCCGCAGCTTTATAATTTCATCAGGATTTGATGAAAAGCAGTATGCTGAGGCTAATTTTATTATCGTAGAAAATACTTTATCGGCTCTACAAAAACTGGCTAAATACCACAGACAACAAGTAAATGCTCCTATAGTTGCAATTACAGGCAGTAATGGCAAAACAATAATTAAAGAATGGCTTTATCATTTGTTGCACTCTGATTTACAGATTACTAGAAGTCCTAAAAGCTATAACTCGCAAATTGGAGTGGCATTGTCTTTAAAACTATTAGATGCTGATACTGAACTAGGGATTATTGAAGCGGGTATCTCAAAAGTAGGCGAGATGCAAAACTTGCAAGCAATGATTTTTCCACAATTTGGAATTTTGGGGCATATTGGCGATGCCCATCAGGCTAATTTTGAGTCGAATGAGCAAAAGTTAAGAGAGAAGCTTCAATTGTTTAAGCAATCATTGCAACTTGTTCATAAATACGATACTTGGATAAATGCAATTATTAAAGAAGAACTTCCTACGATAGAGAGCATCACTTGGGGCGAGGACAAAAATGCAGATATTTGTATTATTTCTATTAATACGAAAAACAATCAGCATACGATAATTGAATACTCTTATCAAAATAAAATAGCGAGTATAAAAATACCTTTTACGAGTCCTGTAGCCATTGAGAACGCAATGTATGTTTTGGCTTTTGTCCTTAGCTATGCTGATTCAGCATATTTTAATGCGGCAAAATTTCAGTCATTGACCAATGTAAGTATGCGCTTGGAGCTTAAATCGGCACGCTTTAATTCAATTTTAATAAACGATGCTTATAACTCTGATTTATATGCAGTAGAACAAGCTTTAGATTTTTTAAACGAGCAAGCTGGAATTAAAAAAAAGGTTGTTATAATTTCAGATATTTACCAGTCGCTGAGTGATGTGCAGTTATACTCAAAACTAGGTTTATTGCTAAATAAAGCTAAAATTGATGTGCTTATTGGAATTGGAAGTGTGATAAAAAGCTGGCAGGAGGAATTTGATGGCATTCAAAAGATTGTTTTTTACTGTAGTACTCAGGAGTTTATAAGTGATTTTAAGATTACACAATTAGCCGATTCAGCTATATTACTTAAAGGTGCACGTAATTTTCAGTTCGAAAAGATTGCTCATATTCTGGAAAACAGGCATCATAGTACTCGATTGGAAGTCAATCTTTCGGCCATGATTTCAAATTTTAATGCATATCGTGCTTTACTTAAACCAAATACAAAAATAATGGTTATGGTAAAAGCATATTCTTATGGAAGCGGAACAATTGAAATTTCTAGAGTGCTTGAGTATCAGAAGCTTGATTTTTTGGCTGTAGCTTACGCTGTTGAAGGGATTGAATTAAAGAATGCTGGAATAAGTACTCCAATTATGGTTATGAATCCTGCACCTGAGGATTTTAATCAGATTATAGAAAATGAGCTAATGCCTGAGATTTATAGCATTAGTATTTTAAAACTTTTTACTGAAAAGCTAAAGGAGTACGGTTTACGAAACTATCCTGTTCATCTTAAGCTTGATACTGGAATGAGCCGATTGGGATTTAGTGCTACTGATTTGAGTCAACTAGCAGATTTAGTAATGAAGCAAAATCAGGTAAGGGTAGTTTCCATATTCTCTCATTTAGCTTCGGCTGATGATAGTGGCGATGATGACTTTTCACGCCAGCAAATTGCTTTATTTAATCAATTAAGCAATCAGATTGAGAGTATTTTGGGCTATCAAACGATTAAACATATTCTTAATAGTACGGGAATAGAGCGTTTTCCTGATGCACAATTTGATATGGTTCGGCTGGGTATTGGATTGTATGGGGCAAATGCAGCTACTGAACTTAATTTGCAGAATATTAGCAGTTTAAAAACTATTATTAGTCAGATTAAGCATTTAAAGGCTGGTGAAAGTATTGGGTATAATAGACGTGGCTTAATGAAAACTGAGGGTAGAATTGCCACCATTCCTATAGGTTATGCCGATGGTCTTAATCGCCTGTTAAGTAATGGTAAAGGCTCAGTTTGGATAAATGGACAAGAAGCACGTATAATTGGGACTATTTGTATGGATATGACAATGGTAGATATTACAAATATTGAGGCTGAAGAAGGTGATGAGGTTGAGATTTTTGGACAGTATCAATCTGTGTTTGAGCTAGCCAGACTCACGAATACTATTGCCTATGAGGTATTAACCAGTATTTCGCCTAGAGTTAAACGAGTGTATTTTTATGAATAGAATCTAATATATTTATTTATTATTGGCGATTTACTATTTGAAGATAGTCATTTCCTGATTAACTTGACTATTTTAAATTTATCAGCCTGTTTTATAGATTGTTAGACGTAAATAATGCGTGCCACGCTAGTAGACAGTCGTTTACAGTAATTTGTAATACTTTTCCGCTAATACCTTAGTCGAATATTTTTCTAATACTAACTCACGGTTTTTTTGGGCAATTTGTTTTGCTAGTTCATTGTTTGTTAAAATGATATTAGCTTGTTTTGTATAGTCTTCTAAATTATCACTTTCGAATATCAGTCCATTTTGCTTATGTTCTACTAAGTCTCTATTCCCAACAACATTACTTACAATTACTGGCAATCCGCAGGACATAGCCTCCATAACCGTATTGGGTAAACCTTCGTTAAATGAGGGATTTACAAAGCAATTTGCCGAATTATAAATTTCTGGTAATTTCTCTACACTTACCCAAGGAAATAACTGAATAAATTCCTCAAGTTTGTATTCTACGATAAATTGCTTTATTGTTTCTTCTTCAGGGCCTTGACCATAAATATATAGCTCAAAGTCAGTTTTTGTTTTGCTCAAATTATTAACCCAGTTAAGTAGCAGCGAAATGTTTTTTATTGCGTGTAATCTACCTACAAACAAAAAACGAAATTTTGTTGATTGTTTGTTTATATTTAACGGGCGAAAAAAGTCGCTATCCACACCGTTTTCTATTATACCAACTGAATAATTGTCCGCATTTTGCGCTAATTTTGCTAAACCGTCTGAATTAGCAACAACTGCTTTGCTATTTTTATAAATTAATTGGCGTAATGGTTTAAGTATTTTATGGAAGGAATTTAAATTTACATCATATCCAGGAACATCACCACCTCGAAGTGAAATTATATATTCCGTTTTACTTATCCACTTTGCCCAAAGTCCAATTGGTCCACATGGAATAGAAAAAAAAATAATTAGCTTATCTATTTGATACTTTTTAATTATTCTATTTATTTTAAATAAAGCAGAAAGTACAAAACTTAGCATTTCAATCATATTTGATTGATTTTTATGCCTACGTATTGCCCAA
>DAOVUO010000507.1 GCA_030632545.1 Bacteroidales bacterium | reverse complement strand
TAAAAATGAGTGGTTAAAAATAGTAAAATTTAAGAAATAGGGAAAGATGAAATCTCTAATACTCGTTGCAATATTCTCATATTCAGTCCATTGCAAAGCATTTCGTTTTTTCAGGAATTGCTAAAAATTAAAAAGCATTTTTCATGAAGCTAGGATTTTTTTCTTGATTGTAGTTACAACAAGACCCGATGAACTTGTTGCAATTAATGTATTTCGGCTATTATAAAGGCTACACTCTGCATGAATAAAATTACGCCCTCGTTTTACAATTTTTGACTTCGCCGTGATTGTTTCGTTTAATCTTGCGGAATTTAAAAAACTAACATTTAAGTTTACAGAAACAAAATGAGTTTCGGAAGGCAATGTATAAGCGGCTGCCCCAATAATATCGTCGATAATAAGTGAAACTGCTCCACCATGCAATATACCTAGAGGATTAGTCATTTCTTCTCGAACTACAAATTCAGCAACCACTTCACCCTCTTCAACACTAATCAAATGTCCCTTTAACCATCTAGTAACAGGCGAAGGACTATCTGTCATTTCTTTACCAATATATTTTTTTAATTCTTCAACAATAGGATTAGACATATTTTACAGTTTTGTTCGAAATTAATATTATTTACCAAAAAAAGCTACTTTTTAACAAGTAGCTTTATCTCTATTTTTTTTATATTTATTTATCGTCTGCGTCTGCGTATAGTCAAATTAGCCTTTGACTCTTCCCTTTTTACAATCCTGTTTATGTTTTTTCGGTGAGTATAAATTAGCGCAACTGAGGCCAAAATTGCAAAAATAATTAATGGTTTTGCTGTAACATGATAGTAAGCAATTAAAAGAATTGGAAATGCAGCTCCTGCAATCATGGAGCTTAAAGAAACATACTTTGAAATAAGCAAAACTAATAAAAATACGATAATTGAACCTAAAGCTGCTGCTGGATGAATAGCTAAAACTAATCCTAATAAAGAAGCAACACCTTTACCGCCTCTAAATCCAACATAAATTGGTAAAATATGACCAATAACAGCCATCATTCCCAATAGTAACTTAAAATTAAGATAAACATTTGTTCCAACAGTGTAATGATCTAAAAAAATAATAAGATTAGCAGCTCCAAAAGCTTTTGCAGCATCAACAATTAATACTGGAATTCCTGCTTTTACGCCTAATACTCTAAAGGTATTAGTAGCACCAGCGTTACCACTTCCATGCTCTCTGATATCGAGTCCATAAAAAATTTTACTAACCCAAACAGAAGTTGCAACTGAACCTAAAAGATAAGCACCAATCAAAGCTAAAACATTTTCAATAATCCACATATTCAAAATTTTCGTTAAACTTGAACCTCAAAGTTAAATAATTTATAATAAGGAAGCAAATATTCAAATAATCTACAATTATATAAAGGCTGTACTGATTGCCGCTGCAATACCCAACACTATTATTAAAACACCTGTCACTTTATTTATCCAAAATAAATTTCGTAATCTTATTCTATTACGAAAAATATTCACAAATGTTCCAAGTGTAAGCCACCATAAAAGTGCTCCTCCAAATACTCCTGCTATTAACATAGCTGTTGGTCTGAGATTTGAGTACCCTTGAACAAATCCAAGTCCTGCAAAAATAGCCCCAAAAGCAATTATTGTTAGTGGATTTGACAAGGTTAGAAAAAACATACTAATAAAATCTTTCAAATACTTAGATCGCCTAACAGGCCCCATATTATAACGAGCTTGTTTTATAATATCTGAAACAAATATACGGTATCCCATAATCATTAAAAATGCGCTACCTATTAGCCTTATATATAATTGATATTCAACCAAAAAATCAGAAATAAACTTTACTCCAAATCCCGCTATAAATGCGTAAAGAGTATCGGCAAACACAGCTCCAAAGCCAGAAATCATTCCTGCCCCCTGCCCTTTGCTAATTGTTCGCTGAATAACAAATATACCTACTGGACCTAATGGTATTGATACGGAAAGGCCCACAATTAATCCTTTTAATAAAAACTCTAAATCCAAAAATCCAAAATTAAATTACAATAAAAAATATTAAAAAATTTGCGACAAAGATATAAAAAACCCACATGGAATAATTATTCACATGCGGGTTAATTAAATTATATTGAATTATGCATTTTTTATTGCTGATTGTGCTGCTGACAAACGTGCAATTGGTACTCTAAAAGGCGAACAACTCACGTAATGCAAACCAACTCTATGACAAAAATCAATAGAAGAAGGCTCTCCACCATGCTCTCCACAAATACCTAATTTAATATCGGGACGAGTTTGTTTTCCTTTTTCACATGCCATTCTTACCAACTGGCCAACACCTTCTTCGTCTAATACTGCAAAAGGATCATCTTTTAGTATTCCTTTTTCATAATATGTTGGAAGGAATTTTCCGGCATCATCGCGAGAATAACCAAAGGCCATTTGAGTTAAATCGTTTGTACCAAATGAGAAAAACTCAGCCGATT
>DAOVUO010000267.1 GCA_030632545.1 Bacteroidales bacterium | reverse complement strand
GCAAATAAAATAGAAACCAAGAAAATATAAGACTTTAGATTTTATATCCATCTATATTGAATTTTCATAAGCCTTATAATATTTGGTTTTCAATTTAAACTTTTTAATATCTGCGTAACTTTAGTTATTCATTAATAATGAACCATTCTCAAATGGATAATGCATTACCAATGCGAATAAAGGATTAAAATAAATACAATTAAATCAATAAGTTAAAATTACACAAAAATAATTTAAATTTTTAATTTGCAATAAATTCAATATCTTATATTTTTAACTCTTAATTGACATTACTAATTACTAATTACTAATTAAAAATGATTAGTTCTACTGGGTCGCTATTTAAATTATTGATTTGTAATTATCTACCAAGTTAAGAAATACGTATAAAATTAAGTAAAAATGTAGGATGCTGTTGAGGAACGAAACGCATCAATCGTGTTCTTAATTCGCATTTAAAGTTTAATTGGTAGATAGTTACATTGATTTTATGATATATATTCAAATATGGCATTTTTATCAATATAAATCAATAGATTAGGGAATTAAAAAAATCTCTCCGCCAGTAGTTCAACCTCATGGCATCGACCTACTGTACCCGTCAGTGTACTAGAAAAAAATGGGTATATTATTTATTTCCACTCCCCTTATGTTAAAGGGGATTAAGTAGAATTAGTCTTGATAATATTTTTTATACAGCGTTGCAAATTTCTTGAAGCGACTATCTGCTCGTTTAAAAAAGATTTTATACGACTCACAAAAATGATTATGCCCTTTATCTCTTGGATCGCGGATGCGATCTTTTATACATCCTCCATAGCATAAAGACAACCATCGGCAATTTTGGCACTCTGTTCCATAATCTGCCTTGCGCTTGCCAAAAGCGATGTGAGCTGGCGAGTAAAATGCGTCTTTTAGCGACATTTCATGTAAATTACCAATGCGAGTTTCTTTTGATACCAGAAAGTCGCAAGAAAATAAATCACCATTATGTTCTATAACCAGATAGTCGTTGCATTCTTTGTGAAGAGCACAATGATCTGGTGTCATACCGACATATTTCTGCATTAATGAATCAAAAAAGCGAATGGAAGTTTTTTGTTTGAGCCGATCAAAGTCAAAATCCTTGACCCAGCATTTAAACAATTGATAAAGAAAACGACCATAATCCTGTGCATTTATCGAATAGGGTGCTGTTTTCTTTGAATTTTGGGGATCAAGTTCCACTAGTGGACTGAATTGTATAAAGAAAAAACCATTTTCCACAAAAAATTCATAAATTTCTTTTGGATATTTTACCGAATAATTATTCACTGTGGCGAGTATGTTAACTGGCACACCTTTATTCAAGAGCATTTTTGCATTTTTAAACACGGATTGAAAAGTCCCTTTCCCTTGGCGATCTTTACGGTAGCGATTATGCAGATGTTCGGGTCCATCAAGCGATATCCCAACTAAGAAATTTTCGCGCAGCAGAAAGTTTGCCCACGCCTCGTTCAGTAGCATTCCGTGAGTTTGAAGCGCATTGGAATATGATTTACCTTTTGCATGTAATTGTTGAATGGCAACAACTTTCTGAAAAAATTCTAATCCCATCACCGTCGGTTCACCGCCCTGCCAAGTAAATGCTGGTGCATTTGAACAGGCAAATATGTCTCTAATGAGTTTTTCCAAAGTTTCATCAGTCATGCGATGCGTTGATGGCGGACCCTTATACAAATGGTGTTTATCAAGATAAAAACAGTATTCACATTGCAAGTTGCAGAATGAACCAATGGGTTTAACTATAATGCTTTGTAATATTTTCTGCGTCATAGTATTTTTTTTAATCCTTTTACTTGATAGTTGAGTTTTAGCGATATCTTTATTTAGTCTACCAAAAGTTTAGCTAAAATGTTTACTATAGCTTCTAAGTTAGGTAAGACAGTAGCAATTTCCCTTTCATTTTTTCGCCATTTGTCAGGAGACGGTGTTGACAAAGTCATTTGGGAAATAGGCAATGATTTGGATACCACTTGTTCTACACGTTGTTCCCAGTGAAGACCCGCAAACTGGCTAATTTGAATAACGGTTTTTTTTGGTTTCTGAATGAGATCAGAATAGCGCACTAGATACCAAGAGGATTTAGGTAAAGTTTGGAGATCATCTAAAATATAAGAATTAGCTGCCTTCCACTGATACGCAGCGATTTCCACTAATGAGCAGTTTTGCAAGGATGACCATCCAGGAGGTAGGAGAAAGCTCCATTCCTTGAAAGGCCAACCGGGTAAATTTCGGTAAGCAATAAAGCGTCGTGAACGCCAGCCTTCCATCATGCTACTAATATTTTCTCTTGGATCACGATAAAGATAGATAAAGAGGGCATCTGGAAATATACTGTTCAGAAACGGAATTCGCAGGGCATTCTTAGGGGTTTTTTCCATAAACCGTACTTTGTTAGACCGTTGTTTGACGGGTAGATCAAGATAAGAACGTCCATCCCGATCCTGCAACTCCTGAGCAAATCGCTTTTGAAGGACTGCTGAAATATGAGGGGGCGCATCGATTTCAGTCAGACGATTTGAACTAAAATTGTGGCTTGAAGGATGAAGGGCTTCAATGCCTTCAATCAGTTCGTGGCTTTCCTCTCCAATCGTCCATAAATCTGAAAAATGGGACAATGTATTAAATAAAAGGGTACTACCCGCCCTAGGTGCAGACACAATAAATAGTGGTCTGTCAAATTTTGGCACTTGAAAATTTTCGGTCAGAAGTTTAAATACCATTAACTTTTGCACCGCCTCCGCTAATTCACTTTTTGTGACTTTTGAAGAAAAGCGATGCCACATTTCATCTAAAGTTGAAGGTAAACGAAATGACTCTAAAATAGGAAGCAATTCAGGTAGCCTTTGCAAACGCTGAAAATCAGCTTGACGTTCTACATTATCTACGCGCTGGTAATAAGCATCCCAATTGACTTTTGGTTTAGCTTTTAAGCTTTTTTTTGTGAGTAAGTGTCTGCTAAGTCGTTTTGGTGCTGGTGGAGACATTAATAACATTGAACTAATCATGTAGATGGCGCAGCTACCCTTTCCGTCTGTAGATAGCCATTTTTTCACTTTGGGAACAACTTGCTCCTTAAAATAGAGAATGTGATCTTGATAGGCTAATTCCCCTGTAGGATGAAGTCCAAATTGGGAAAAAGTTTCTTTCCACTGGTTTTTAAATACTTCAATTGTTTGAACCAGTGCCAAAAAATCGTGGTGAGGCATTTGAGCCTTTTCTGCTTCAGAAAGAATATCAGTTGTCAATTCACTGACTTCTTGAGTGGTTAACACTGGGGGGGTTAAAATTCGTTTTTTTTGACTAAAAGTTGATCCCATTTTGGTTCCTGGCGAAAAATATTGATTTTAAAAACCATCATTTATAAATTTTATTTTCATTCACAAAGGTTGCGAAAGCCGTCACGAAGTAATAGCTAGTAGCCATCACCACGTTTGCGAATATCCAAGAATATTGGTAGTTCTGAATAAAGTAGTGATTTTTTAGGTAAATTTATTAAGCTATCAAATATTTATAAAGTTTGGAACTACTTTGTGCAGGACTACCAAAATATTATATATTTTCTTCGATATAGATTTTTGTGTTGTCAACTATATCTAACAATAAATTACTATATTGTAATAATGGTTCAAAGATTTCAGTAATATCAATGATACAAAATTCATGAGAAATATCATTTCTTAGTTTTCTGATATTGTATAAATCATCAGCGGTATTAACCAAACCAATCTTTTCTGATAAATTACATCTATCCATAAAGAATTTGGCTTCTTCCTGCATATAAATAAACAAGGTTTTTAAAACCTTTTGGGTTAATATATCACTGCTTCTTGCAAATCTACTTGATAAACTTTCAAATTCACTCAGTTCCAACATGTTATATTTTGGTTGTATGCCTATTTTTTTACAATTTTCTAATGAATAGTTTAAAACATCTAATGACTTATTCAATAAAAATAACTCATCATGTAAGAGCTGTATTATCTTTTCTTTATTCATAATTCTATAGCTTCCTCCAAAACGACCTCTTTAAAAGTATTTATTTCATCAAAACTAAAACTAATTAAATCAAGCTTTTGCTCACCAAACTGTTTAAAAAATTTTTTTTCCACTTTGGCTTTTTCTATAAAACTTAATTTTCTATTAGCAAGTATTAATATATCAATATCTCCACCTTTTTTACTATCATCTACTCTGCTACCAAACAGGTATATTTTAGAATTTGGCAATATAAAAGATATAGAAGCTTTTAAATTATCTATCTTGTCTTGAACTAATCTCATTGCCACTCTTCGCTATTTAAGTATTTTACTGGCTTCCTCAAAATCATAATTTAAATCCATATTACTCAACTATCAAGTTTCAGGGGAATTTTTGTCCATTGTGGTCAGAAACAATTTTTGTGTGCCATTTTTAGGTTATAAACTAAATTTTCAAATAAGTATCATTTTCCAACCCAGCTTTTAATTCTTGCAAATACAATTGCTGTTGTTCTGTACTTAAAGTCGTGTTCTGTAAACTATTATGATAGCTATCCAATAATTGATTTGTATCAAAATTAACATAGTTTCGTAATAAAATAGCTTGTGAGCGATGACGTTCTTTTCTGACTCCTGACTCTTTTTGGATTTGTTTTAATTATATGTTTTGTGCTTCTTCTAATGTAACTACCTACCAAGTTAAAAAATACGGTAGTCCTAAAATAGGTAGTGCTAAACCTGTTAGGTCTTTTATACCTGACAAGTTTTTTGAGACCATCACTACTT
>DAOVUO010000372.1 GCA_030632545.1 Bacteroidales bacterium | reverse complement strand
TAATAAAAATCATGCAATATACTCAATAGCAGAAGATACGCTTGGTCGAATTTGGTATGGTGCTGATAATGGTTTATATAAACTTAATCAAAAAACAAATAAAATAAACCAAATACTCGACAACAGCAGAATTGATATAGCAAAGCAAATATATATTGATTCGTTAAATAATTTTTGGCTAGGAAATACGGGAGGATTATTATTTTACAACCCAAAAACTGATAGTATAAAAAACATTCTATCAAAAAGCCAACAAAAAATAGGACTAATTTCAAAACTTTATAAGGACAAAAATAAGCTTATAATAGGTGGGCAAAGTGGTCTTTATTGGATAAACATCGAAAAATTCTACTTAGATTCAGCTAATATATCTTTAAATAATTTTATTGAAAGTGAAGACTATGAATATTCCTCAATAGTAGATATAATTAGAGATTCTAATCAGAATCTATGGTTTGTGGGACAAAACGGATTATTCCTCTTCAACCAAAAAACTAAGGAATTAGAAGAAAAAGCTTCGCTTGGAATTGAACAGCACTTTTTTTATTCAATAGTGGAAGACACAACAGGTACTTTATGGATTAGTTCTGGAAAAGGAATTTATTCATATAATCCTAAAAACGAAAGATTAAGTCATTTTAACGAAGAGAATGGAATGCAAAATCTGGAATTTAATTCAAATTCAAAATATATTGATAATAATGGTCATATTTATTTTGGTGGTATAAATGGGATTGTTCATTTTAATCCATATAATATTCCAAGTAATAAATCACGTCCAAAAGTATATATACATAAGCTTAAGCTATTTAATAATGAGATAAAACTAAAAGATAAATCAAAAATATTAAGTAAAGCCATTCTTTTAACTAAAAAATTAAACCTGAATTATAAACAGAATTTTTTTAGTATTGAATTTAGCTCACCTGAATATTATCAACACGAAAAAATTATTTATGCTTATAAATTAAGTGGATTAGAAAAAAATTGGCATTACACAACTTCAAGAGAAAATTATGCCCAATATACTAATGTACCAGCAGGAAAATACAAGTTGCTATTAAAAGCACAAAATAGCGAAGGCTACTGGACTGATCCTCCTCAAATTATTAGTATCGAAATTGAGCCTCCATTTTGGAAAGAAATTTGGTTTAAAATTGCTGGTTTTTTAGCATTAATTTCGGGAGTTATTATTGTTGTTCTGTATCGGGAAAGGCAACTTAAATTTGAAAAGAAAGTACTTGAAATAAAAGTAAAAGAACGAACTTTACAAATTGAAAAAGCAAGAAAAGATTTAGAAATTGAAAAGCTTTTTAGCGAATCTATTATTCAAAATGCCATAGATGGAATAATTGTTCTTGACGAAAACAACAAGTTTACAGTTATAAATCAAGCTCTTTCAGATATTTTAGAATACACTAAAGAAGATATTACTAAAACTGGATACTTTAAGCTTATTCCACCTAAATGGATTGAGTCTGAAAAACTTCTTTTTGAACGAGTAAAAAACGGTGAGAAAATTTTTGCTGAGAAAGAATTTTATCACTCTAGCGGCAAATTAATTCCAGTAGAGGTTTCTACTTCTTGCTTGGAATTAGACAAAAATAAATACATAGTCGCAATTATTAGAGATATTTCAAAAAGAAAAAAACTTGAAATTCAATTATTAGAATATAATCAGCAACTAGAGATAGTGGTAAGTGAGCGTACAAAACAACTAGTTAAAGCTAAAGATGATGCCGAAAGTGCAGATAGACTCAAAACTGAATTCTTGGCCAACTTATCGCATGAAGTACGTACTCCTATGAATGCAATTAATGGTTTTGCACAACTATTAGGCATGGAACATACTAATATTGGGCAAAAACGCCGTTTTGTTGATTTAATACTAGATAATAGTCAGAAATTGTTAAGACTAATTGAAGACATTGTAGACTTATCCAAATTTGAAACAGGTCAAATTCAGTGTATTTACAAAAATATTGCCCTTTATTCATTTCTTAAAGAAATGCAAAAAGAATATGAATCATATCTGAGTATTGCATTTAAGGACTTAAAAATTGAAATAGTAAACAATGCAGATGAAAACATTGTTATTAAAAGTGATGTAAATAGATTAAAACAAAGCCTAATGCACTTAATTGAAAATTCGATAAAATATACTGAAGCAGGGGTAATAAAAATTGGGTTCGAACTTATTGGCAACAAAGTGATGCTATTTGTTGAAGACAAAGGAATAGGTATACCCCAAGAAAATTTGAATCGAATTTTTAATGTTTTTGAAAAACCCGACTTTAATAAGAATAAAATTTACAGAGGGTTGGGTGTTGGCCTAGCACTTGTGAAAGCAAATGCAGAACTACTATCCTGTAGTTTAGTTGTTCAATCTGAAGTAGGAAAAGGTACTCGTGTAGAAATATATCATCCTGCGGAAATTGAAAATGTAGAAATTCCTGAAAAAACAGAAGCATCAAAAATATCTTTTGAGGGATTAAAATTCCTTATTGTAGAAGACGAAAAACTGAACTACGAAGTTCTGGCAAATGTTTTAAAATCAAAAAAAGCAGAAGTAAACTGGGCGTCTAACGGGCAAATAGCTATTGAAAAACACAATGCCATTAAATTTAATGCAATTCTCATGGACATTAAAATGCCTATTATGGACGGCATACAGGCAACAAAAATAATAAAAAGACAGACACCAGAAATCCCATTAGTTGTAATTACTGCATTTAATGAGCCTGAGCAAATTAAAGCTGCATATAAAGCTGGTGCCGATTTTGTTATAAGCAAACCTTTTAAAATAGATTATTTAAGCTCATCAATATACGATACTATAAAAAAATATTCTAATTAAAGCTCAACACCCACAAAAAGCATATCATCTATTTGTTTTTCATCTCCTCGCCATTGTTCAAACTCAGCACAAATAATACTCTTTTGTTCTCTGAGATCGACTTTCTCCATAGATGTAATCAATTTCAAAAGTCTGCTTCTTCCATATTTTTTAATGCGATCACCGCCAAACTGGTCAGTAAAACCATCACTAAATAAATATAACTTACAATTATCATTGTATTCAAAACGTGTAGCCGAAAACTCAGTTGCTCTATAATTAAACCCTAAAGCCTGTCTGTCTGGCTTAAAAAACTCAAGATTATTATCTTTTACAACTATTAATGGTCTGTTGGCACCAGCATATTCAATAGTTTTTTCCTCAATATTAATTACACATAAAGCCATATCTATACCATCATTAGCAACTTTATTTTCACCATGATTAAGTATAGTTACAATTTTATCTCTCATTTCGTGTAAAACAGTATTGGCCTCTATTACTTGCTGATTTTGAACAACTTCATTCATTAATGATATTCCCAAAGCACTAATAATTGAGCCTGGTATTCCATGTCCTGTACCATCTGCAACAGCAATAATAATACTATCTTTTACTCTTTTAACATAATAAAAATCACCACTTACAATGTCTAATGGTCTATTAATAATAAAATATTGATTAAAACAAGATTTAAAAGATTCAGTAGAACTTAAAATTGCATTCTGCAATACACGTGCATAATTCATACTTTGAGTCAACTCTTTCTCTCTTACAGTTAAATTTTTCATTAATTTTAAGCGAGCATTCTCTTTTTTCACAATATCAGTAAAATCCTCCATAACTGCCATAAACCCTTCAATATCACCATCATCATTAAACATAGG
>DAOVUO010000093.1 GCA_030632545.1 Bacteroidales bacterium | reverse complement strand
TGGTAAGACATTAAAGAAAGCAATTGATGCAATGCTTAAGTCTTTAGATCCTTATACTGTTTTTTATCCTGAATCAAAAATTGAGGATTTTAAGTTTATGACTACTGGTGAGTATGGTGGTATTGGGGCTGTAGTACAAAAAAGAAAAGACAAAACTATTGTTATTGATGTTTATGAGAATTCATCTGCTGCAAAAAGTGGCGTTAAAGCTGGTGATGAAATTATAAAAATTGGAAATATTGATATATTAAATAAAACTTTAGATGAAGTAAGTGATTTGCTTAAAGGTAAGCAGAATACTCAAGTATTTTTAACTATAAAACGAATAAATGAGCCAAAAGAATTAGAAATTGCGGTTAAGCAGGAAAAAATTAGCATTCCAAGTGTTCCTTACGCTGGCTTGCTTAATAATAATGTTGCTTATATACGTTTTAATTCGTTTACAGAGAATTCTGCAATTGAGTTTGGTGAGGCACTTAAAAAATTGGCACTTGAAGCTGAACTAAAGGGAATTATTGTTGATTTACGTGGTAATCCTGGTGGTTTACTGAATGATGCAGTTCGTATAGTAAATTATTTTATTCCTAAAGATTTGCTAATAGTTGAAACCAAAGGTAAAGTCAAGCAGTGGAATGCAAAATATATAGCACAAGCAGAGCCTTTATTTGAGAGTACGCCTCTTGTTGTTTTGGTTAACAGAGGCTCAGCATCTGCTTCTGAAATTGTATCCGGTGCTTTACAGGATTTAGATAGAGCTGTGGTAATAGGTGAGCGTACTTATGGCAAAGGTTTAGTTCAAACTACACGTAAATTAGTCTATAATACACGAATTAAGGTAACAACTGCAAAATATTATATACCTTCTGGAAGGTGTATTCAGGCACTTGATTATTCGCATAGAAATATTGATGGAAGTGTTTCTCATATCCCAGATTCTTTAATTACAAAGTATTTTACCAAAAATGGTCGTGTTGTGTATGATGGTGGTGGTATTTTACCTGAATTAATTGCGGATACTATTGAATATAGTTTGAATTTTAAGAAAATGATGTCTCAAGGCCACCTTTTTGATTTTGCAACTGAATTTTCAGTAGAAAATGTAAAAATTTTAGAGGCAAAGCAGTTTTTTGTGTCAGATTCTATATTAAATTCGTTTTATAAGTATCTTACTACACAAAATTTTGAGTTTGAATCTAAATCTAATGCCCATTTAGCAAGTTTAGAGAAAGAGCTTATAGCTGAAAATCGTTTATCCGAGTTTAATACTGAGTTAGATTTAATAAGAAGTAAATTAGATGAATCTAAGTATTTACTTAAAGAAAAGGATGCTATTTTTATAAAAAAATATTTAGGAAGCGAAATTGTTAGTCGTTATTTTTATCAAAGAGGTAGAATTCAGTATCATATAAGGTTTGATGATGCTGTATCCGCCGCTTTATCAGTATTAGCTGATCAAAATTATTATAAAAATATACTAAATGGCGAAGTTGGAGAGCACAAAATTGAAGAAAAATAGAGCTAAGTGTAAAAAATGTAAATAAAAAGGCATGTTTTTTGCAAATATATTTTTATTGTGTAAACTATTATAAAACATCGGTTTTAGATAGACTTTTTTAAATTAATAATTGAAATATTTTGTATTTAACTTAAATTTTTACTTTAAATAATTTGTTTTATTAATTTCTAGTTTTATATTTGCACTTAGAGTAGTGTTTTAATTGAAATATTGAAATTTGTTCCTTATCAGACGATAAGCTTAAAATATTAGCGATTAGTTCGTGGGACATGTCATTGAGTAAACCCCTTAAACTGGGGTTCTCGGTGACATAATTAAAAATGATTTGATTATTTATATCAAGATAAGTTTGGTTCGTGGGGGATCAGTCATTACGAGATTAAGGAGGGACTAGACCAAATTACTGAAACGTCAGGAATTTTTCCCTCCTCTCGAATGACTTTATTAAGCAAACAAAGATAAAAATCTTTTATATTTATCCTAATTTTTTTATCATTGTATTTAAAGCCTTGAGAATTGAATTATGGAAGTTTTTCAAATTGATGCAACAGATGACTCGCCAAGAGTAATTTTCGATCCACATAAGCAAATTATGGAAATTAGTGGTCGTTCTTATGTAGAAAATACCGATGTATTTTATCAACCTTTAATTAATTGGATAGTGGATTATTGTTCATTACCCAAATCTGTTGTGAATTTACATTTTAATTTTATTTATTTTAGTACGGCTACAACTAAATCTCTAGTGAAAATTTTTGTTAAGTTGGAAAAATTTTCAAAAATGAGCGTACCTATTTTTATTCATTGGCATTACGAAGAGGAAGATGAGGATATTTTAGAAGCTGGTGAGGAATTTGATGAGCTCATCAATCTAAATTTTATTTTTCATCCATATAAATCCGATGATTAAATTTAGTTAATAAAATTGCTAGTAGGGAAAGCCAATTTTATTTTCATTATTTATCCTCCAATAAATGGTGGGATAATACTTATCAAGTCGGTAGATTTTATGTCTTGATTTTTATCAATAATGTGATTGTTTACAGCTATTTTATAAGCGTATTTTTCAATGTCAGGATATTTGCTTTTAAGCCAATCCTTAAGTTGTAAACTTGTTTGTAATTTCTCTTCAATAACGATACTTTTTGTTTTCGTTTTCTCTCTGATTGTTCCGTAAAATACTATTTTCATAAGTTTATTGTTTTTTGCGCAACCTTTTATATGCTCTTTACGTCTAACACAAAAATAGTAATAATGTCTTTAATTTTTGATACTTTTATCGTAACTAGCCATAAAGTCTTACTTCTTTCTGAACGCGACGAACCTGGTTTAGTTTATTTTCTGATATTTAACGATGTTGGACTTAGAATTGTTTCCTAAGAATATTTTCCGCTTCTTTTAGTTCAGGCTGCGAATTTATATTAAAAAAATGCAGGGAATTATTAATTGTAATTTTTTTAGTATTAGATTGTGCTATTATGTCCTTAGGGTAGGGCAGACCTTGTTTTATTAAGGAATTAATTTTTTGATGTAAATTTTTTGAATACAGAGCTGTCATTGGTTGTAAATATCCTTTTACTACGGGAACTACAATTTCAAATTCACTAGCATATTTTTCAAATTCCAAAAGAACGAATTCCGTCAGAAAGGGAGTATCGCAGCTAGTAAAAATAATTTTTTGATATTTTGACGATGCCATACATGATTCAATTCCTGCAATTGGTCCAATATTTTCATAATTGTCTTCTATCACAGGAAAATTTAGAAAAGAATATTCACTTTTTTTTCCGCTTATAATAATTTCGTAATTACGTTTTTTGAATAAATCTAAACTATATTCAATCAACATTTTATTACCGAGCTGACAAAGAGCCTTGTTTTTTTTCATTCGGCTACTTTGTCCTCCTGCTAAAACAACAGCTGTAAATTTATTTTCCATTTAATGAGCCTGTAACCAGTTTTGTCCTTTTCCAATTTCTGCTGTTAATGGAATACTTAAATTTGCTGCTGATTCCATACTTTCAACAATTAATTTTTCCATTAGTTCAAGTTCATTCGCTTTTACATTAAAAACCAGCTCATCGTGTACTTGTAAAATCATTTTGGATTTTAATTGATGTTCCAGCATTTTTTCGTGTACTTTAATCATGGCTATTTTAATTATGTCAGCTGCAGTTCCTTGTATTGGTGCATTTATAGCATTTCTTTCAGCCACACCACGCATTACTCTGTTTTGGGAATTTATATCACGCAAGTATCTTCTACGACCAAACAAGGTTTCTACGTGTTGATTTTCTCTCGCTAGACGTATTTGTTTGTCCATATAATCCTTCACCTTTGGGTAGGCCGAAAAATAGCCATCAATGAGCTGTTTTGCATCGCTTCTACTTATGCCTAAATTTTGTGCTAAACCAAAAGACGAAATTCCGTAAATTATACCAAAATTCGCAGATTTTGCTCTACTACGCATTTCGCTTGTAACTTCTGCTTCTTCAATGTGATAAATGTTTGCTGCGGTTGCACGATGAATGTCTTTTCCTTGATTAAACGCTTTAATTAGATTTTCATCTTCGCTTAAATGTGCAATCAGACGGAGTTCAATTTGCGAATAGTCAGCCGAAACAATAAAATCTTCTTTGGATTCTGCGATAAATGCTTGTCTTATTTTTTTTCCTTCATCTGTCCTAATCGGAATATTCTGTAAATTTGGATTATTACTACTTAATCTACCTGTGGCTACAAGTGCTTGATTAAACGAAGTATGAATTTTTCCACTTACTGGGCTCACCATTTTAGGTAGCGTTTCTACATAAGTATTTAGCAGCTTTTTAAGTGAGCGGAAATTAAGTATTTTTTTAATTATTGGATGTTTGTCTTTAAGTTTTGTAAGCTCTTGTTCTGATGTTGAATATTGCTTTGTTTTTGTCTTTTTAGGATTATCAATAATTTTCATTCTATCAAAAAGTACTTCGCCTAATTGCTTCGGTGAGCTAATATTAAAATCTAAACCAGAAAGTTCGTGAATTTCTTTTTCAATCGAAAAAATTATTTCAACTAGCTCTTTTGCATATTTTTTTAAACCTGGAATATCAATATTTACGCCTGCCATTTCCATATTTGCAAGTACTGGTATTAGCGGAATTTCAATTTCTTCGTAGAGTTTGTATTGTGTACTTTCTTTAATTTCTTTTATTAATTTGATGTAAAGTTGGTAGGTAATATCTGCATCTTCGGCAGCGTATTCTTTAATTTGCTCTAAAGCTACAAGGCGCATATTTCCTTGGGTTTTTCCTTTTTTTCCTATTAAAGTTTCTATCGACACAGCTTTATAATTCAGATATTGCTCTGCTAGTGCGTCCATATTATGTCGCTGCTCTGGATGTAGCAAATAATGAATTATCATAGTGTCGTGCAATTCACCTTTTACTTCAATATCGTAATTGTTTAATATTTGTAAATCGTATTTTAGATTTTGAGCAATTTTGGCAATTTTTTCGTTTAAAAAAACTGGAGCAAAAAGTGCTAAAAGTTCCTTAGTTTTATCTTGTTCTTTTGGCATTGGTATATAATAAGCTTCAAAAGCTTTAAAGGATATTGCCAAACCTACTATTTCTGCTTCAATCGGTTCAAGCGATGTTGTCTCAGTATCAAAGCAAAATTCTTTCTGTTGATTTAATACTTCAATAAGGGCAGTTATTTCTTCAGTATTTGTTAGAGCTTTGTATTTATGCTCTGTATTTTCAATTGTATTAAAGTTTTTTACTTCAATAATTTCCTGTTGCGCTTCTGGAAAATCAAATAAGGATGTTTGTTGTACTATGGTCTTTTTTTCTGTTTTCAGAATTCTTTGTGCTACGTTTTTTAACTCCAATTCATCAAAAAGTTTTTCTAAGGCACTATTATCCTGTTCTTCTAATTCAAAATCTTTAAAATTATATTCAATAGGAACTTCTAACTCAATAGTTACTAGCTTTTTTGCAAATTCAACTTGTTCTTTAAAGTTTATAAGATTTTCTTTTCGCTTTCCTTTAAAATCTTCTATATGTTCATAAATTCCCTCTAAATTTTTATATTTTCCTATCAATTCTTTAGAACCTTTTTCTCCTACGCCAGGCATTCCCTTAATATTGTCGGAGGCATCTCCCCAAAGTGATAATATATCAATTACTTGAATTGGATTTGTAGTATTAAATTCTGTATTAACTTCATTAACCCCCCATGTTTCTTGAGGTTTTGTTCCACGTCGGAGTTTATACATAAATATGTTATCGCTAACTAGTTGGCAAAAATCTTTATCAGGAGTAACCATATAGACTTTAAAGTCCTCTTTTTCAGCCTTTTTTGCAATAGTTCCTATAACATCGTCTGCCTCAAAGCCATCTTTTTCTAATACAGGAATATTATAAGCAGCTAGTATTTTTTTTATGTACGGAACTCCTGCTTTTATACCTTCTGGCGTTGCCTCACGGTTTGCTTTATATTCATCGTACATTTTGTGTCGGAATGTTGGACTCGGTGGGTCAAATGCTACTGCAATATGACTTGGTTTTTCCTTGCGCAAAATTTCATCAAGTGTATTTATAAAACCTAATATTGCTGAAGTATCAAAACCTTTTGAAGTAATGCGAGGATTTTTTATAAATGCGTAGTGAGCTCTGTAAATAAGTGCATAAGCATCAAGCAGAAAGAGTCTTTTTTGTTCCATGGAGTTTTGTTTTATAAAATAATGCAGAAAAGTACTATATAATTTTATAATTTTTGCATTAAATGAAAATATTTGATTGTTGTTGGTTTATTGTTGGATAAGTTTGCCTAATTACTCATTATCCGAAGCAAACCATTCTGCATAAGATGTTGATGTTTCGTAGAGCTTTAGTTTATGCAAAGTAATATTTTTAGGTAATTTTTTTTTGATTTTTTTAGCGTAATCAATTATAATATTCTCGCAAGTTGGTTGATAATCAATAAAATCATGTCGTTCGAACATTTGTTCAAATTGGATAAGTTTTTCAACTGGTGCTTCTTTATTTAGTACAATTGTGTGATCGTATTTATCTATAATTTCGTCTTTTACAATCTTTTTTAAATCTCCAAAATCTATTACCATTCCAAGTTTAGGATTTGCTATATCCGAAATTGGTTCGCCAATAACTGTAACAAATAATTTATATGAATGTCCGTGGATATTTTTGCATAAACCATCGTAATTCCATAGCGCATGTGCCATTTCGAAATTAAACTCTTTTGTTAATCTAATTTTTGCCATTATAATTTTGCTTAATTGCGCAATCATAATAAAATTCTTTTGATTTCAGAAATTCTTATTTTGAATCTACTTATTTTGAGAGTTAAAAATATTGGGAAAATTACTGTGATAGATATTACATTAGCTCCTCGAACATCGTGGAACTTTTGTAAGAATGAGTGCTTTGTTTTACACAAAGCCTTTATTTTCTATTTAACTCCTTCGCCAGGTGCTTGGTTGCCTAATATAATATTTTGAGAAGAAAAAACCAGCCTTATAGACCTAACTATTGGTGTTGTAACACTATATGGGTCGCCACCGTAGGCCCAACCAGGCCTTTCTGTCAAAATCGTTTTTATAATACTTAAATCATTTTCCCATTGTAGCGTTTCTCTGTGTATAAAAAAAATAACTGATTTGGGGAGTTTTTGATGGAGTTTTTGAATATCTTCTATTGATTGAGTTCCATCAGTACTCATAAAAACATAATTTTTTGTTTTTACTTTTCCTTCCGACGTAGCATAGCTAAATGCATTGGTTTTTGGCCACAATTTGTTTTCAGCGTTAGGGAATCCATTGAAATTCTTCGCTTTAGTAAGTACTAGATAGTCTGAATTTCCATTTTTTATTGACATGTTCCTTAAACTGTAATATGGAAATGCCCAATGGAAGTTAAACTGGGCGTGAATACTGGTTGTCCATACCAGTAGAAATATTATGGACAATACTTTTTTTATCATAATTTATTTTTTAGTTACAATGAATGGATTGTCAAAATATACCGCTTTTTTTATTTTTACTATTTTATCAATTGTTGTTTTTGTTCTATAAAGGTAAAACCTTCCATTAAATTTTGAATAAATTTTTAGAGATTGTAAAAATTCAAAATCATTTTTATTTATTTTTCCGTTATTGTACAAGTATAGCGAAAAATCTTTATAATATGTACGATAGGCGCCTATTTGTATTTCAACAATGCCATCACTTTGAATTTCTTTTTCTTCGTCCCATGATCTTTGAGCTAAAATAGCTGTAAGTTTTGATTTCATTTCAATATTGCTTTTGTATTTTATGAAATTCTGTAAACTTTCAATAGTAATCATTCCTGTTTTATCTACGCCCTTACTGGGGGTTCTTGTAGTTACAAAAGTTGATTTATTTGCAAAAAAGCCATAAAATTCAATTACGTCACCAATGTTTTTATGTCTAATTTTATTTTCGATTGTACTTTTACGTTCGTCCGAAAAATATTTTGAATTTTCTTGAAGTTTATCAGCCATTAATATTTTGGCTTTTTTAGTAAGTACCCCATCTACAACGGAGTTGTTATCAATTCCTAAATATTTAGCTTCTTGTGCGTTAAGTGTAATTGCTTCTTCGTAATCCTCATTAATAAAAGCGAACATAAAACTA